>WRAI01000025.1 GCA_009780275.1 Oscillospiraceae bacterium
AAAACAGCATGTCGTGAATACGCTCTTTGACGCCAACGCTTAATTCTTGTACGTTTTCATCTTGCCATAAAACTACATTTTTTCCTTGCCTTTTTTACGCATTTTATCATTGTCATTGACAGTAACGATGTGGACGAAGTAGTGGACGAACCAGGGGACGCTACACCCGAACCGCACGACGACTTGCGAGATGTCCTCGGCATGAGCATGGACGATATATTCGGCGCAACACGCCCCGGACACGTTGGCGGTCATCAAGCGGTTGCTTATTTTGTACTTCTACAGGACAATCAAGCACTTGTTGGTTTCGATATGGCTGTACCCGACTCACCCAGCGGTATTTTCGCCCCTGTCAATCGTTTTTTCGCAGGGGTAGAGTCTTTTACTATCGCAGAATTGCAAATAATTTTTGATGACTTCTCATATGGTGCGGCTGGCCACGAAACTATCGACCCACCGGATTTTAACCCTGAATGGTCACATGCAACGGGGCAATATAGCGGCTGGGCGCAACGTGGAGGTTATAGTTATAACTTTGTTTGGAATGCGGGCGATACGGACATAACGCACGTTTGGGTGTATAGATGAGCAGAAATGAGGATTACTCATACGCCGCAAAAAACATCGCGGGAATGAAAGATTGGCAATGTCCGACTTGCGGTTTTAAATTAGTAGCAGGAAGGTCTGATTGTTGCCCAAGATGCGGAGAAATGCCATATGTCGGCGGCACATCTAATTCCGGCAATACAAATCTTGGTTTCGCACTTAGCTTAATTGGTGTCCCTGTCGCAATACTCATTTACTGGGTTTCTGCGTTTGATATTTTCATTTTTAATGCTTTGATTTTTATCCCATGTGTAGCGATTTTATGGGCTTGCGCTGTGGGAATATTTAAGTGCATTTCGGCGTGGAGAAAAGGCAGACGCAAGAACAAGAAGGTGTTTAATTTTATTCTATATTTAGCGATGTTTACGTTTTGTGCCATTGCTCTACATAGGATTATAAGTCTTGGTATTGTTTAATACGCTTGGTTCAAAACGGCTGCATTGTTAAAGTGTAGTCGTTTTTTGTATAGTTTATGTATTTTATCACGAGTTAGGGACTTGAATCTATATTCGAAATCTGATATAATTAAAGCAGTAAACAGAAATTGGAACACTTGCTGTTGAAAAAGAAATTTGTTTTGTTATGTATGCCAAAATG
The DNA here is from genome assembly GCA_009780275.1 of Oscillospiraceae bacterium. NCBI lineage: Bacteria > Bacillati > Bacillota > Clostridia > Eubacteriales > Oscillospiraceae > Oscillospiraceae bacterium. The sequence goes on from WRAI01000025.1 coordinate 1,204, forward strand.
TATTATAGTTGTAGGGCGATAAATTAGAAAGAGGGTGTGTAAGACATGGAAAGAATATTTGCATCAAGATCATTCAGCCAATATAGAAACATTCGCTATAATGAGTCAATTAGTAAGAGCATACAAGCTAGTAAAGGAGTATACAAAGCTAGCCACAAAACAACGGTATTCCTATCGCATAAACATAGCGATTTAGAAGATATGGAAGATATAATTGGTTTCTTAACACTAGAATACGGTGTTGATGTATATATTGATAGCAATGACACTTCAATGCCAACAATAACATCTAAAAAGACAGCATCAAAGTTGAAAAACAGAATAGAACAATGTGATAAGTTTATTCTGTTGGCTACTAATGGGGCTATTGAATCTAAATGGTGTAATTGGGAATTAGGTTTTGGTGATGCCCACAAATATAGAGATGACATTGCACTATTTCCAATTAAACCTAAGTATACGACAGATTTTGAGTATGCAGGGAGTGAGTATTTATCAATTTATCCTTGCATCACCAAGCTTGATGGCACCGATCAAGATACAGATGGAAGACGTATAAAAGCAGGATATTATGTACGCACAGAGTTAGGCAATAGAATTAACATTGTGCCATTATCTGAATGGTTCGATAAATAAAAAGGTGGTATGTGATGAGCGAGGAAAAAATAAGACACTTAGAATTTATACAATCTTGTATTGCGCGAATGGGGCAAAACTCGTTTCAAATGAAAGGGTGGGCGTTAACGGTTGTTACTGCGTTATTAGCTTTGTTTGCGGCAAGCATTGGTGAGAATTGTAACGGCAACTCATGGTTTGTGTTAATTGGAATACCGCCTACTTTGATTTTTTGGTGTTTTGATTCCTATTACTTACAGCAAGAACGCAAATTTCGTGGTGTTTATAATGACGTAGCCGGTTTGACAGACGAGTCAAAACGGATAGATATAAAAACCTTTGAAATGCCATTGCAGAAATATAGCAAAGGTGATTATTCGTTTTTTAATGTGGCTTGGTCAAGGACAGTATGGCCATTGTATTTGCCAATTATTGTTGCATTAGCTACTCTTGGATTTTTAATAAAGTGTCAAATGTTATAAAACAAAAAGGAGAATTAGCATGGCTAACAGACAAGTATTTTTCAGTTTCCATTACCGTGAGGACAATTGGAGAGCAAGTCAAGTAAGAAATATGGGGAAAGTAAGCGACAGTTCTACATTTTCTGACAATGACTGGGAAGAAGTTAAGTGGGAAGCAGATACCACTATAAAAAATTGGATTGATAGACAAATGCAAATGCGTTCTTGTATAGTCGTTTTAATAGGTTCTAATACAGCTAGCAGAAAATGGGTAAAGTACGAAATAGAAAAAGCATATGAGCTTGGCAAGGGAATTGTCGGTATATACGTTCACAATCTCAAAGATAGCGATGATGGTCAGTCTAGTAAAGGAAGTAACCCTTTCGACAAAATCTTTACGCATGACGGTAAGAGACTATCTGAATATGTTGAGGCTTATGACTCTCCGTATTCTTCAAGCACTTATGTATATAATGATATAGACGAAAGTATCGAACAACTAATTGAAGATGCTATCAATAACAGAGTAAACTATTAAGTATGGGGTTGACTGATAACCCATAAAACAAAATGACCACACTATAAAAATTGTGGTCATTTTTTACTGCAAGGTTAGCCTGTTTGTTTTACAGGGAGCTTATTATAATCCCTTTCGTCCTTTCATTATACCCCGCTTCGGTCATATATCAAGGCGCAAAATAATTTTTGTAAAGTGGCACTCTACGGAGTGCTATTTTTATGTCCTGCAAAATTTATTTTGACTAAGACCCTTGACATATTCCCTGCGTGGGGTGCTTCCTGTACGCCGAAAGGCAAATATTTTAATAAGGAAGTGCAAGCCATGAAGAAAACTAAAATCGCAATATCGCAGGAGTTCAAAAAATACAACAAAGTTATGTCAAAGCTCAATGTGTACGGCTCAACGCTTGATAACCTAAACAGTAGCAGATACACAATCACGCTCACGACAAAAACTTGGACTTTGGGTAGCCGCAAGGCGTTTTCTAAACAACCGCAGACAGTCGAAACAGAACAAATCACGGCGCGAGAATATGCTTGTTACATTTCATCGGTTGAGTTCTTTCAAGACCGCATCAGCAAGCAATATACGCCAGCCGGATTTATTCCTGTTCGGCTGACTTGCTACAATCCCGACAAAATAATAAAAATTCAGCGTACATTTCATATCGCACATAATGCGCCGCCGTGGGATTGACCTACGGCGGTTAGCATAGCGAAAGCCGCTTTACTTTTATTCGCCGCTATGATACAATAATGCAAACATTATACCAATGAGGTGTCGCTATGAATACGCCACAAAAACAAATCGCTATCTACTCTCGCAAATCTAAATTTACCGGCAAAGGCGAGAGTATCGAAAATCAAATTGAACTTTGCAAACAGTATATTGCCACGCATTTTTTCGAGGATTCAGCCGCAAATATCCTTGTCTATGAAGATGAGGGGTTTTCGGGTAGCAATCTTGAACGCCCAAAGTTTAAGGCGATGATGGCAGACGCGAGGGATAAAAAGTTCAGCGCGATTGTATGTTATCGGCTTGACCGAATCAGCCGTCATATCGGGGATTTTGCAAAGCTGATTGACGAACTTGCCGACCTTGAAATAGCTTTTGTGTCTATCAAGGAACAGTTTGACACATCGTCTCCTATGGGGCGGGCAATGATGTATATTGCGTCTGTCTTTTCACAGCTTGAACGCGAAACAATAGCCGAGCGTATCCGTGATAATATGCACGAGCTATCCAAGACCGGGCGTTGGTTAGGCGGCGTGACACCGACTGGGTATGCGTCAGAGAGCATTGAAAATATTACTATTGACGGCAAGGTTAAAAAAGCTTGTAAGCTGAAAATCATACCCGATGAAGCAACGATTATCAAGCTGATTTTCGATATATTTATAGAAACAAATTCGCTTACCAAAACAGAAACATATTTAATTCAGAAAGGTTATACGACTAAAAACGGCAGATTGTTTACGCGCTTTGCTATTAAAAACATTTTACAAAACCCTGTCTATATGATAGCGGACGAGGACGCTTATACATACCTAACCGACAATAACGCCGACTTATTTACGGATAAAAGCGCGTTCGATGGCAAACATGGTGTTATGGCATATAACCGAACTATGCAAAAAGCGGGCAAAGCCAACCAATTACGCCCGGTAGGCGAATGGATTGTGTCGGTCGGTAAGCATAAGGGCATGATTAACGGCAAGGATTGGATTCACGCGCAAAAAAACTTAGAGCAAAACCGCTCGAAAAGCTATCGCAAGCCACGAAGTCATGTTGCGTTGTTGTCGGGGTTGCTATATTGCGGGGCTTGTGACAATTATATGCGTCCAAAACTTTCAAAGAGGCTCAACGCGCAGGGTGAGCAGATTTATTCTTATATGTGTAGCTTGAAAGAGCGTAGCCGCCGTCATGCGTGTAAATGCAAAGACATAAACGGCAATACACTTGATGTGGCGATTATTGAGGAAGTCAAAAAGCTATCTGACGACAATTCGGATTTTATAAGGCAGCTGGAACAAAACCGAAAAGCTCTTGCCGTTAATCGTGAGGAGTACGATAAAAATATCGAACTGTTAAAACAATCGCTTGGCGATAATGACGCAGAAATTAAAGGGCTTGTTGCTTCGCTTGGTAAAGCGAGCGGCACATCGGCAGAAGATTATATCATGCAGCAGATTGACGAGTTGCACGATAAAGGGAAACTGCTGACGCGCCGTATTGAAGAGTTAGAGGGTCTGACTGCACCACATCCGCTTGCAGATATTGAGTATGATATTCTGCGAGAGTTGTTATTGATTTTCAAGACCACGATTGATGATATGACCGTTGAACAAAAACGGTCGGCTATCCGTAATGTAATACAAAAAATCGTATGGGACGGCAAGCAAATCCATATATATTTATTCGGCTCTGATGATGGCGAGGGAATTGAGTTGCCGGAGAGTTTTGAGCCAATTCCGTCAGGTGAGAATAGCGAATGAATTTCGGATGCAATTTCGGAAAGAGGCGAATACGCCGAAGATTGCGTCGTTGGATGAGAGTTTGGGCGGTGACGATGAGTCAATGGCAATTGGGAATACCATTAGCGTGGAGGACGACAACTTGGCACGGGTGGAGGACTTTGACCGCGGGCGTAAGCTTAATGTGTTGGTCAAGCAGTGCTTGCAGGGGCGAGAGTTGGAAATTGTGCAGTTGCGATATGGGTTGGACAACATTAAGCCACGGACACAGCGGGAGGTGGCGTTGGAATTGAATATTAGCCGAAGCTATGTGTCACGGATTGAAAAAAAGGCGTTAGAAAAGCTGCGGAGGTGTTGTGAAGTGGAGGGCGTGTAAATAATTAGTAGGAGTAGTTGGTGACGAGTAGTGAAGAGCCGGAGAGTGAAAACATCCGACCGCCGTAATAAGCATGATGCAACGAAAGGGACAAGCCTGTGGTGATATCCACACAAAAAACAAAATAATTTTGTTAATTACGGAAAACAGGCTTGACTTTTGGGTGTGCATGTGATATAATAAGAACAAATATACTAAAACTGAGAAAGGGGTACGAGTATGCTTTGTTCGATGTGTGTCAAGAGTCCGTGTGATGGGCGGTGTCCGTATGCAGAAGTGGGGGATGCGGTGTATCATTGCCGGCTGTGTGACGAAAGTGTGCAGGCGGGAGAGTTCTTCATTGAGATGGGTGGCGATTGTTACCATCGGCGGTGTGTGGAGTTGCTTGATGCGGGGGATTGGCTATCGCTGGTGGATACGGCAGCGGAGCTGGCAGAAGTTTGCTAGTGAATAGAGAGAGGATGCTCGTCAATTACGCAGCAATCGTGGCAGGGCAGCCGACCTGTCTGTCGATGTGATCGAAAAGGTGGGGACGCGAAAACTATTTCGTGGGGGGGAGAATATTTTGCGTTATACAAAAAAGTTGCCGTATACAGATTTAGCAGTGCAGGCTTGGTATGTTTACTTTAATCATGCGTTTGATTTGAAGGGGTTGCCGCGTGCCCGGGTTAAAGATTGGTGGGCGGTGGAGGAGACGTTGAAACGGTTTGCGGCGGAAGAGTGCGGGGGCGAAAAAACAAAATTATTGCGTATGGTGTTTGGGGTGAGGCGGCGTGATTCGATGAGTGCGCGAGTGCTGTGTGCGGCGTTGGACTTGAATGTGTCCGAGGCGACGGCATGGGGCTGGCTGCGCCAAGCCAATCAGTATTGGGCGGAATCGCGTGGCGTGGCGTGAAGAACATATAGTGAGTGGTTAGTAGTGAGGAGTGTGGTGTTTTGGCGCACGGGTTGACAGTTAGGCAGGAGCGATTTTGCCGGGAATTTATGGTGGATGGAAATCTTGCGGCGGCGGCGCGGCGAGCAGGGTATAGTGAACGGTCGGCGGCAAAAGGTCAAGGTTCGCGACTGATGAAGTTGCCGGCAGTGGTGGAGATGATTGAAACGCTGAACAAAGAAATTGCAGGGCGGCGGATTGCGGACGCCGAGGAGGTTATGGCGGCATTGACGGCGATTGTACGGCGGGAAACGCGTGATTGGGTGATTGCTGACAAGCGCGTGGTGGAAGTTATGCCGAAACTGGCCGATGTGGTCAAAGCGGCTGAGTTGTTGGGGCGGCGGTATGCGATGTTTCGGGACAAGGGTGAAGTGCTGCCTGCGGCAGTGGTGCTTGTGGATGACATTTGTGTTGATGCAACATAAAGAATGCAGAATTGGGTGTTTGAATGGTGAAATTGGCGGAGGTCGTTGGCGGGGGATATGAGGCGTTTTGGAAATTTAAAGGGCGGTATCGCGTTGTTAAGGGCGGGCGGGCGTCTAAAAAGTCTAAGACAGCGGCGTTGAATTTTATTGTGCGATTGATGCAGCACCCTGACGCCAACTTATTGGTGGTGCGGAAAACATATCGGACATTGAAAGATTCTTGTTACGCTGAGTTGAACTGGGCGATTCGGCGGTTGGGGGTTGATATGCTGTGGGTTTGCCGAGAATCGCCGTTGGAGATGATTTACCGCCCGACAGGGCAGAAGATTTTGTTTCGTGGGCTGGACGATGCAATGAAGGTTACATCAATTGCCGTCAATCGTGGGGTATTGTGCTGGCTATGGATTGAAGAGGCGTTTGAGATTGGCGATGAAAAAGATTTTCAGATGTTGGACGAGTCGATTCGCGGACAGGTTTCGGCGCCGCTGTTTAAGCAGATCACGCTGACGTTTAATCCGTGGCGGCGTGGGCATTGGCTGAAAAAACGGTTTTTTGACAGGGAACAGGGTACCGATGTGCTTGCCATGACAGTGACATACGCATGCAATGAGTTTATTGACGAGGGCGACAGGCGGTTGTTTGAAACGTTGGAAACGCGTGACCCGCAGCGGTATGGCGTGGTTGGGCTGGGCGAGTGGGGTGAGAGCCAGTCGCTGGTGTTTGGCAATGTGAAGTTGCAGCCGATTGATAAAGAAGATATTGAGGCGCTTGACCGTCCTCTGTATGGGTTGGATTGGGGGTATTATCCTGACCCGACGGCCTTTATTGCGTGCGCAATGCGAGGCAACCAATTGCTTATCTATGATGAGTGGGTTGCGTGGCGGGCGAGCTCATTTGATGTATACGACGCGCTGTGCGGCAGAGGGGTGAGCGGCGAGGATATGATTATTTGTGACAATAGCGATAAGCGGTCGATTGCTGATTTGCGTGGATATGGGTTGCGGCGGGCGATGGCGGCGAGTAAAGGGCCGGGGAGCCTGCGGTATTCGATGAAGTGGTTGCAGTCGTTGGACGCGATTGTTATTGATGCGGCGCGTTGCCCGAAGGCGGCTGAGGAGTTTGTTGCCTATGAATATGGGCGGCATGTCGATGGTGCGTTGATCGAGGCATTTGCCGATGCACGGAATCATTGCATCGACGCGGTGAGATATGCTTGCAATGAGGTCTGGAAATTAGGGATTAGTAGTTTATAAGGGGGCGTTACTTTGTTTTCAATGATTTGGAGTTGGGTTAGGCGACTGGCAGGTCGAGGCGTTGGAGAAAAGGCTTCGGGGGAGGCTGCCGCAAGGATGGCGAAGCGGTATGCAAAGACGGGGGCAGTGAATTTGACGGCGATGGCGGCCAATAAGATTGCTAATGTGGCAGTGAGTGATTGCAGTGTAAGGGTTGTTGGCGATGGTGAACGGGCTGATTTTCTTGATGGTGAGATGGGGCGTGTGGCAGCGCGGCTGAAATTCATTGCGACACGGACGCTTGGGGTTGGCGGCGTGATTTTGAAACCGTGGGTGCATGGCAAGACGATCCGTGTCGATGTGCTGAATCAAGATCGAGCGATTGTCCTCGACAGTGTAGGCGATTGCATTCGACGCATTGCGTTTATTGCAGAGACGGTTGAATGGGACGGGGCGGAGCTGACGCGGGTGGAAATCCACGTGTTGGACGGCGATATTTACACCATTGAGCAGCGGGCGTTAAAAAATGGGCGCGAAGTGCCGCGGGAGGTTGTGCCGGCTTGGGCGGCATTGCCGGACAAACAAGTGATTGAGGGCGTGGATGGTATGCTGTTTGCGTGGATTCGCTGCCCGATTGACGACCGCGGCAACGGCAATGAGTTATATGGCGCGCCGCTGACCTATGGGTGCGAGGCGTTGATGGATGAAATTCAGACGCTGCTGGACATTTTGCAGAACGAGATTGTGGATAAGCGGGCGTTTATCGGTGCAGATTTCAGGCTATTTCGCAGTGACGAGCGCGGGCGGGAAAAGCTGATGCCGGGATCGAGTGTGTTTAAGAAGTTTGATGCGGCGGGGGGGATTGACGATAAGCCTTTCTTTGAGGTGTTTTCACCAGATATGCGAGTTGGTCAGATTGTTGAAGCGATTAACTTTAAGTTGGCTTTGTTGGAAAAGGCGATGGGCGTCAATCGTGGCGTGTTGACCGATTTAATCGCCGGTGAAGCGACGGCGACGGCGATTCGGCGTTCGACATACGATACGTTTTCATTGGTAGACGCGCTGCGGGCGGCGATTGTGAACGGATTGAAGGAGTTGTTGTATGCGATGGGCGTGTTGCATCATTTAGCAGTTAGTGAAGAGGTGTGTGTAGCTGAGGATGACGCGGTGCTGGCTGTAAATTGGAGTTATGGATTGATCGAAGACAGCGCTGAGACATTTGCGCAATTGGCTAAAGGTGTATCGCTGGGCGCTGTGCGAGTTGAAGAGTTGAGAGAGTGGTTATTATCGACCGAGCCGGCAATGGTACAGAGTTGATAATGCAACTGCAGAAATGGTGTGGGTGGAACAGGGAAAACACTTGTCACGCGCTTGTCTGAATAGATAGAAGATTTAGTCGTCAAGTATGTTCCAAGGGTCGGCGCAACATGCAAGGTAATATTCGCATAGGCGGTTGTCGTCGGCTTTTAGGTATGCGTTTACACGCTCACGTAGGTCATGGGATAGTATAATAACGCCACCGTGTTCGCGGAAAAAACTGTGGGAGTAGCCGAGAATGAGCCAGTGGCGCGCGCTTGGAAAGTAGACGCGCACTTGATAGTGCTTGAATTCAAGCTCCATGTCGCGGACAAGTCTGTCGTTTTGGTATAGACGGAACGCGGCTGTTGGCCAGTAGAAGCCTGTCCAGCATTGTGGGGAATTGTTGGCAGTCATGGTGGCGGCGACGAAGTCGGCAATCAAGCCTTGATCGTTGATGACGGTGACGCCGTAGACGGTTTCGACTTCGATGCGGTTGACTTGGTTCATTTGGCGTTTGTCGAAAATAATCGTCAGGACATTGTCCCAAGATACGACGGTGAATTGCGTTAAGATGATGAGCAAAGCGATTTGCAAAGCGAGGACAACGGCGATGGTGGCGGTGAGAATTTTATTGTTGGCGAAGAAGCGCAGCAGTTGTTTCACAGCGATGGGCTCCTTTCAGCATATTGATGACAGTATACAGGAAATTGGCGGGTTGAGCAAGGTGTTTGGGGTTGAAAGAACAAAGATTAGGAGGGGTTTTATTGTGGAAAGAGAGTTTTTGACAGAGCTGGGTGTTGATGAGAATGCTGTGGAGAAAATTTTGGAGGCGTGGGCGGCGCGGAGCGACACTGAGGCGCAGGAGTTGGAATCGTTGCGGGAAGAGAGGCTGAAGCGGCCGAGGTTAGTATTGCCGCCTTGTGGGGCGGTTAACGGCAGCATGGAAAAATCGGCGAATGGGGTGTTGTAAGATTAGAGTAATTTACCATATTGGCATGGTATAATTGCAGTACGGTTGTTTGTGAGTGGTGCGATGCGCGCCCCTCCACATGACCCAAGCAAAAATTAAAAAGGAGAAGAGTATGTCGAGAGTTGAATCGTTGTCTATTTTGTTGGATACGGCGGGGAGCGATTATCTTGCCGAGTTGTATGGCACTGTGATCGATACGGTGCAGAAGAGCACAATTTCCAGCATCCTCAAAAACAAAGACTTGAGCGGGGATCCGGCGAGCGGAAGTGTGGAAGCCAAGCGGTTTGCCAATGCCAAGAGTGAGGCATATGGTACAGCGCGCGCCGGTGGTCGCGGAGTGAGCGTGACGGCACGGCCGGTTGTTGTATTGCTGGACAAGGATCGTGAGATTGTCGAAGAGATCGAGGAAAAAGATACGTTGTTTTACGGTGTTGACGGATTGCTGGAAAATCGAAGCTTGAACCATCGAAAGACGATGGTGCGGGAACTGGAGCGGGCGTTTTTTGCGGAAGCGGCTGAGCACGCGACTGAGGTTTCGTCGGCATTTGCAGATATTGATGCGCAGTTGGAACAGTTGATCCAGACGATTGAAAACACGCGCAATGACTTTGTTGACGGCGTAGATCGCGATATGATAAGCATTGTGTTGGATACGGCCACTTACGGGCGTTTGCGCAATATGCTGGATACGGTGTACAGCGCGAATATCGATGTCGGTACGCCGGAGTGCGGTGTGTTTCACGGTGTGAAAGTGTTTTCGTCAGTCTATTTGCCGTCGGGGGTGCAAATGCTGGCGATGGTTGATGGATCGGTGGCTATGCCTGTGCTGCCGCGGCAGTATACGGCTGAGAAAGTACCTCTATCAGAGGCGTTCGCAGTGTCGTTGTTCTATTATTATGGTGTGGCGGCTGTGATGCCGGATTTAATTGCCAAAGTGGTTGCCGAGTAGGAGGTGTGCGGCATGGCATATCTAACCTATAAGGCCTATAAGAAAAAGGGCGGCGTGACAGTGGCCAAAGGGGAGTTTGAGCGTTGGCAAGCAATGGCGGAGGCGCATGTTCGTCTATACACGAGCGGACGGCTGGATGATACGGCGTTGACGTCGAAGCAGAAGCGCGGTATGGTAGAAATTATTGACTTGCTGCACAATGACGGAAAGCAGCTTAACAGGCGGCTGATGTCGTTTTCAAATGGGCAATATACTGAAACTTACGGGCTGCCGAGCCGTACGACGACGATGAATACACAACAGGAGATTGGCGCATTGTTGCGGCTGTATTTTACCCAAGCGCAGCTGTATCGGGGGGTGTAGTTATGCGTGGTGCGAACGAAACGATTACCGTTTGGAACCGCTACCGCGATACTGACAGCCGACGTGATGTTTGGGTGAGTCATGTTGTGCATGGTTGTGCGTGGCAGACTTCGGCCTCACGGCGGACGACGGGGGCGTTGGCAGGTGCAGACGACCGTGTGGTTGTGCTGATTGCTGCTGAAGAAGGATGTCAAGTTGACTTTGACTACAAATCACCGCATGTATGGCGTGATTTGAGTAGTGATGATAAAATTGCTTATTTTACGGTGCGTGAGGGTGATGTCATCGCCAGAGGCGACTTAGTGAGCAGTGAACAGTTGGCAGTGAGTAACGGGCATTTGAATGTCAATGGTGAGGAGATGACAGTCAACGATCTACGAGAGCTTTTGGCACGCGATATGTGTGTGGTGACGCGGGTGGCGGACAATACGTCGCATGAGCGGCGGGGGAGGCATTTGAATGTCAATGGACGTTAGCATTGCGCCCGACGCGCTGGTGAGACTTTTTGATGCCGACAGTATGGCGGTGATTGCGGCGACGGCGCGGGATTTTATGGAACCGTTTGTGCCGCGAGATACGGGGCGACTGACCTCTGATGTGAGTGTTGATAGCTGTCCGATGGCGGCGAGAATTACGTATAATGCGCCGTATGCGGTGTTTGTCTATGCCGGCACGCGACTGGGCACGGTGATGCAGTTTCAGACGACACACCATCCGCTGGCGAGCGCGCAGTGGGACCAAGCGGCAATGCGGTCGATTGGGCGGTAGAGGTGCGATTTGCGCGCCACAATGCCTTGCTTGACGGATGTTACTGTTATATTCACAAAGCAATCAAAAAAACCAAAGGGCTGCGCCCTTTGGAAACCGTCGATGAAATCTGTGGGGCGGGTCTCTTCGCCCCGTTGCTGTTCGTTGGACTTGACGTCGCAACAACGCGCATACAAGCGTGCGTTGTGCGAGCTAGAAAAATATCCGGTTGGTGTGATGGACATGGAGCGTTGAGGTAACCGCACCTTACGCGTGAGATGGGAGTAATTTCTATGAGTAAAGACAAGGCTGTGTTGGAGTGGTTGAGCGGGAATGAAGAGTTAAAGGCATTGCCATTGTTTGGGTTTATGCAGGAGGATTTGTTCGCAGCTTGCATAGTGCCGACAGCTTCAGCGGCGGCAGTAGCCGAGCATTTAGACGGCAGCCGGGTGCGGCAGTATTCGTTTATGCTGCGCTTGCAGGTGCCGTTGTCGCAGACGCATGACGATGTTAATGCCGAGGCAATGGCGGCGATGCGGGACTGGCAGGATTGGTTAGATGTACAGCAGTGTGAAGGGAATTTCCCCGACTTTGGGGACAAGTGTCGGTGCTATGAAATTCAAAATCTCGCGAATATGCCGCAGGTGACGGCGACGTATGCTGACAATGGGCGGGCGGTATTGCAGTTCCCCGCCACGATAATTTATATGGAGGAGAAATAGGCTATGGAAAAGACGAAAAAGTATTTAAATTACTTGTTCATTAATGTGGGGCAGAGCGCGACAGAGTGGGCGCGTATCGGCAAGTCTGTCGAGTGGACAGATAGCATGAATCCACAGGTGGATACCTTTGATTATATCGAAGATAGCGCACCGACGAGTGAGCTGGCACACTATAATCCGAGCACATCGATGCCGCTGACGGCTTATGTGGGCGACCCGGTATATGACTTTGTGTTTGATTTATACCGTACGCAGGCTGTGGGCAGTAATGCGGTGACGCAGGCATTGCGGGTGTATCAGCAGAAGCAGGGCAATGCCAATGTGGCGACGCTGACAGATGTGTTGGTGACGATTGACAATTATAACATTGCTACGGGTGTGATTACATTTACTTTGGCACAACGCGGCACGCCGACGCAGGGTTCTGCGGAGATTGAAGATGGGGTTGTTATGTTTAGTTAGTATTTTCGTTTGTAAGGGCGACTGTCCTGAGTCGCTCGTTGATATGGAATTGGTGCGGCGCGGCCGCGGACGAGTGGATTTGGGCGGATATGGAAAACCGCTCCTGCGAATGACGGAGGAAATTTTTATGTTTAGGCGGAAACGCAAGGATAGCATTACTGTGAAATTTGGCGGGCCGAGGTCAGTTGTGGTCAATGAGCAAGTATTTGTTTGCAAAATGGCGGATATTGATATTATGGAGCAGATTTTGGCGTTGCAGGGGGAATTGTCCGGTATTAAAGAGGGACAGACAGAAGAGATTTTGGCTGCGACCCGCAAGATGATAGGGTTGATTGATTTGATGCTGGGTGAGGGTGCGACGGGAAAAATCTTTGGCAGCAATCCGGTGTCGTTGCATGACGCGGTGGGGGTGACGGGAGAGATTGCGGCACAAGTGATTGCCGTCTATAATGACGCGGCTTGTGCGGCGTATGGCGTATGAGTTTTTCGTTGAGCCGTCCGTTGGGTGACATACTGCCGTCGATGGTGCGGTGGCAGGATGCTATGTATGAAGTTAACGCCGACTTTCGCGTGATTTTGAAGATTTTGCGGTTGAGTGGTGATGAAAGTGTGCCGTCACCGCAGAAAGTTGCGTTGGCCACGCGGATGTTTTTCAAGGATAACCATGCGCCGGAGGATGTGTTTGGCGCAGTGGGCGCGTTTTTGTCTAATGCAGAATGCAAGGCTGAAAATTTGGGATTATCGGATGACGAGAGTGGCGTGGCATTTTGTTATGAGTTTGACGCGGCAGAGATTTTTGCTTCGTTTTGGGCGGTGTATGGCGTTGATTTGCTGCAGGTGGGCTTTATGCATTGGGTCGTGTTTCGGAAGCTGTTGGCGGCATTGCCGGATGACTGTGCGTTCCAGTGCAAGTTGCGGTTGCGAGAACTGGACACTTCGGCGTTGAGCGGTGATGAGCGTCAGCGGGCTGAGGCGGCCAGGCTGAGTGTGGCATTGCCGGAGACGGCACGGGAAAGGCGGGGACGCGAGGCGTTTGAGCGTATTTGGGGGTGATTTATAGTGTCTTTTGATGGCAGGGTTGTTGTTGGGGTTGAAATTGATTCGGAGCAGCTGCGGCGGGGGTTGGAGACAATTGCGGCACTGACAAAGGCCGGCGGTAAGTTGGCGCTTGCCAATATGCACGGTATTGGTGCGGCGGTAGCGCATGTGGGTGCGGGGATAATTTCGATGTCGCGCGAGAGTGTTGTTGCAGCGCGTATCGCGATGGATGGACAGGTGCGGCAATCCGGGTTTGCGCAGGTGGGTGTCAATATGTCGCTGGGTGTTGCGGCAGGCGTAGGTGCCGGTATGCCGGCGGTGGCCGCGGCGGGGCAGCGCGTGGTTCATAACGTGCGCACCGCCATGATGCAGGCGGCGCGGATTTCGTCGCCGTCGCAGGTAATGCGAGATATTATCGGGCGGAATTTGTCGTTGGGTGTTGCGGCGGGCATTGCCGACGGTGAGAGTGAAGCTGTGCGGGCGGCGCGACAGTTGGCACAGTCGATTTTATCGGCGTCGCAGGAGTGGATTAACAACGAGGCGTTCTTTGGGCGGTTGGATACCGAGGGGCAGCTGGAGGCCTACCGTGAATTGCAGCGTGTGTTTGCGGCGGGCAGTGCCGAGCGGCTGCGCATTGAGCGTGAGATCCATACGCTGGAACAGCGGCGGTTGGCTGAGGTTGATCGAGCGCGCGCCGATGCATTGGCAGCGGAGAGGCAGCGTATTGGTGATGAGGCGCACTTTGGACGGTTGGATATTGAGGGACAACTGGCGGCTTATCGCGAGCTGCGGAACCAGTTTGCCGAAGGTACCGAAGAACGGCGGCGTATTGAGCGCGAGATTCATACATTGGAACAGCGGCGGCTGGCTGAAATTGATCGTGAGCGAGCTGACGCATTCGTTGAGGATAGGCAATATATTGCCGATGAGGTGCGTTTTAATCAAATGTCACTGACGGCACAGTATAATGCGTGGTTAGATGTGCTATCCCGCTATGGTGAGGGTACGCGGGAGCATGAGCAGGCGTTGCGGCAGTTGCGGGAAGTGATTCTGTCAATTGACAACGCAATTGACAGCTTAAATGCTTCGTATGATACGGCGTTGGCGCGGCGGACACAGCAGTTGGTTGACAGTTTCGGATTGTTTGACGCGCCGCGGGAGCAGGGATTTGTTGAAAGCGGGCAGATTATGGCCAATCTGCAAGACCAGGTGCGTTTGCTGGAAAATTGGGCAGGCAATCTGGCGGAATTGTCGGCACGGGGCGTGCTCGACGAGCAATTGCTGGCCGACTTGGAGCGACTGGGACCGCAGAGCAATGCGCAGGTGAAGGCGTTGTTACGCATGAGCGATGAACAATTAGAGCGGTACAACGCGCTGTATTTGGAGCGATTGCGCATTGCTGAGGCGCAGGCGACTGAAGAGTTGCGCGGGATGCGTGAGAGTCTTGACAGACAAATTGAATATCTGATGGTGAGCAGTGTGGCGGCGGCACGTGAGGCTGAGAGCATCGGTGCGGCGATGGCAAGTGGTATTGGGCTGGGCGTGGAAAAGAGCCGCGACGCATTGCGTGATGTGATGCTGGATGTGATTGACGATATTGCCGAAGAAGTGCTTGATGCTTCGGGGTGGACATTGTTGACGGGCATGATGGACAAGCTGGCCAACCAGATGGCGATGCGGCGCCGCGATGACTGGAGTTTGTTTGAAAACGGTGAGCAGTTTCTCCGGCATACGGCACGCGCGATGGTACCGACATCCTACAATGCGTTAGCGGCGCAGAGCGCACAGCAACCGGCGATTCAGGCGAATTTTACCGTTGAGGCGACAGGCAGTACGCGGCGGTTGGTAGAGCTGCTGGGATTGGAATTGCGGCGTGTGGAGCAGTTGAATGGGGGGTGGTATTGAGTGAGTATCATGAAGATTGACGGCGTTGAATATAACGTGGGAGAGTTGCGCCCGGTGGTGCGGCAGGCGCCGCAGGTTGTTGACCAAGTGACGGCGGGTGTGTTACAGAGCGGCCGTGAAATCTGCGACATTATCGGCACAAAGTATGACTTTGAGATGACGGTGGAGCCGCGGTCGGGGCATGATTACAACGAGTTTTACCTCGATGTGACTAAGCCGTTGGCGCCGCGGGTTGTGACGCTGCCGTTCGGCGATGAGACACTGACATTTCCAGCGCGGATTGTTGTTGAGAGTGACATGTTACGCGGCGTGAAGAACGGCAATCGTTGGGGTGGATTGCGCCTGCGAGTTGTTGCGATGGAAAGCGTGAGGCTGGCATGAGCGCGATGTTGCTTTATCGCGATGTGTCGCCGACGGCGAGCCAAGATGTTGCTGCCGACGCTTACGGGCAGGCTGATTTTTCGATGCTGCCGATATTGTTTGATGAGTCGGCAATATTTACACGGGAGCAGACATGTGAGCATAACGGGCTACTGCTGGATGGTGAGGCAGAGTATTTTGATTTGAGCAATGCTCATGCGCTGTGGAGTCAAGAGTTGAGTGACGCGCAGGGATTCTTTGCGCAGCCGATTGTGCTGGACATGCAGTTTGAGGAGCGGCAGTCGTCAGTGGGCTTGACATTTCATTTTGACATAGAGAGCAATCTCTTTGCGACGGATATGCACATCTCTTGGTATCGCGGGACGGAATTGCTGGCGCGGCGCGGATTTGCGCCGAATGCGGTTGCTTTTACAACGGCACAGGTGGTTCAGAATTATGACCGCGTGGAAGTTAGTTTCTTTCGTGTCAACAGGCGATTTTCGCGATTGAGGCTGCAATCGGTACTGTTTGGGATTGTGCGGGCATTTGGATCCGACAATTTTTTGATGCGGGGCTGTGAGGTATATCAGGGATATGACCCGGGGCATCGGGCGCAGGTGATTGACAGCGCGAATTTTTCACTGATTGCCGACAATGCCGTGCCGTTTTTATTTGCGCGGCATCAGTCGTTGCAGCTATTTTGGGGCGGCAAGTTGTTTGGTACGTATCGGCTGGAATCGGGGCAAGTGCGGCGCGGTGAGGGGCATAGCCGTGTTGATATCGCAGCGGTGTCGACGTTGGGACTGTTGGAGACGCTGTCGCCGTTTCACGGTGACTTATATTTTGGCGAGAATGCCGATGTGTTGGCACGGGCGATTGTCGGTGATGAGGTTGCCACTCGGTTGGATTTGTCTCTGGTCGATAAACGGATTTGGGGCTGGATTCCGTGGGGTAGCCGGCGGGAGGCGTTGACGCAGTTATGCTTTGCGTTGGGGGCGTATTGTCGTGTTGAGGCAGACGGCAGCTTAGCATTGCTGCCGCAAGCGGAGGGTATTACGCGTGTGGTTGATGCTGACCGTTTGTATCGTGACGGCGTGCTGACGCATGAGACGGCGGCGGCAGTAGAGCTAACAGTGCATCACTTTTCGCCATTGGCGGCCGATGGTCTGGTGACGTTGTTTGAGGGCGAGATTGAAGGTGAGCATTTGGTGGTGTTTTCGGCGCCGCATTTTAACGTGATTGTACATAATGCTGAGGTGCTGGATGAGAGTGCCAACCATGTGCGTATTCAAGGCAATGGTGGGTCGTGCAGTGTGCGCGGGTTGGCGTATCGGCATTCGACATCGGTTGTGCGGCGGGAATATCCAGACGCAGGTGGGCGTGAGCGTACTGTTGAGGTGCAGAATATGTTGCTGTCGAGCTGTGACAGTGACGATATGAAGTTTGAACGGCTGTTTCGGGCTGCTGCTGCCGATTGTCGTTATGAAGGTGATATTTTACTGGTTGATTCGCCCAAAGATATGCCGTTGGTGAATGTTGGTGAGCGCGTGGTAGTTGGCGGTGTTGACGGATTTGTGTCGAGGCTGCAATTACAATTTGGACACCGGCGTATTCGCGCTGCGGTGCAGGTTGTGGGCCGGGCGGCCGACGGTGTGACGCATGATGCGCTGCGTGGCGGGACTCACGATGTGTTAAGCGAGAGGACACATAGTGAGATTAGATATGGGGTGAATAAATGAGGTTTACAGAGAATTACAGGCTGCGGATGCCGCAGGGATTTGAACAGTATGACATTGACGACCACAACTATAATTACCGGCGTGTTGATGAGGCGGTCAGGTCGGTGGAGCGGGCTGTTGAGGCATTGGATGTGGTTGTGAGAGAATGCGGATGCGACGATATGGAGTTTGCCCATGCCGTTGCAGTGGCTGAAATGGCGAAAGTTGTTGCCGGCAACGCCGCCGAAACAGTGCATAGACACGCAGGCAACGTAGACAATCCGCACCGCGTGACGGCGGCGCAGATTGGGGCAGACCCTGAGGGCAGCGCGGCAGCGGTGCAAAGCAATCTTGACAGTCAACATGGGCGTGTATGGTTTGCGCGGTCAACAACGGATGTCGCTGACCGTGCAAAAATAGCAACGCTTGACGACGGACAGCCGCCTTTTGTGCTGAAAGAGGGTGTGACTGTTGCGGTGTTTTTTGAAAACGCAACAAATACCGCTGAAGATGTTTGGCTAAACATTGGCCGAACAGCGCCGCTCGCAGTTGTTTGGGAAAATAATGTTGGGTTGGCAGGGCCGGTATGGAGGGCGAGAAAAACGATTCTGTTTACGCTGGGCATCAACAACCGATGGCATATTCTTAACCCGAATATAAGCGCGCATATGCTGCAGCCCGGCGCGACGGCGGTGACGGGAACATTTGCGGCGGCGAGCGGGGTGCAAGCTGAGATTTCGTTGGGGTTTGTGCCGAGTCGAGTTTTGTTTTGGCAATGGTTTTCGGCAAGCGCAGAACCGAATCCAAGCCCCGTTGTGCGGGGTGCGCAACTGCATCCCATGACAAGCGCGACGCGCTTTTGGGCAACGCCGAACTTTTCCGGAACTGCCGAGTACATAGCATTTAGATGAGGAGGCGATGATGCGAGAATTTTACATTCAGCCCGATAAGACGACGTCCAACGTGCCGTTTGACAATATTGACGGCTGGTGGGTCGAGGGCGATTTGGCGGATAAAATCATGGAACTGATGCCGCTTTTTGCTTTCGTGACTGATGAAAGCGGCAACTTGATCGATGTGACAGAAATGGAGCGCCCAGAAGATGAACATGCTGAAGTTTGGCCGATGATGACGATTGATGACTTGGTTATCGAAGTGGCCAGGATTTCGGCGCAGTTAGACAATTTGGTTGAGAAAGAGAAAAGTGGGGTGGATTGTGGGTCGGTTTAACAGACGCGATGTGCGGGACAGAATAGTGGAATTTCCGCGCCGTTATATATTGCGTGACACGGCGACGGGTGCGGCGGGACAGATCGTAGATCTTGAGCCGCATCCGGGCAAGGTGGTGCAGGAGGGCACAAAAATTAACCGCGCGCACGCGCAGCCGATAGAAGATTGGTTGGCCGAAACGCCGCAAATTGCGCCGGCGGTCGGTGCTATTCCGATTGCTGATGCACGGCGCGAGATTGGATTGTGGCAAAATTGCGTTGAGTTGACGGCAGCGGTCGACATTGCGGAGGGTGACGGCGTGCGTATGACCAACGATGGCGTAGCGGTGGTTGGGGCGACGTATTCGTTGGCGCCGTCAGTGCGGCTGGCGCGTGAAGACGGGTTGTCGGCGTTTTCTGATGGGTCGGTGATTTGCGGGGAGGCGCAGGACAGTAATAGTTTTTTTGTAGCGCGGGAATTAAGTGGCGATGTTGTGTTGGAGGTATGGCGTGTGCCGGCAGGCGGTGTTGGGTTAGAGCGGTTGAGTGTATGGACGCTGCCGCGATTGCCGGGCATGATGGATGGGCAGGCGAGTCTGTTTTCGGCGTGCATTGACGGGCAATGTGATGACCTTGACGGCAGCGGTAATATTGGAATGCTTTTATATTACGCAGAAGACCGAGAAAGGGATCGAAGGGGGTATTTTGCACAGCCCTTTCGCATCGTAAACAATCAGATTGCCATTGGGTTACAAGCTGAAGCTGTGTTTGTTGGCGTGATGGGCGGCAATGCGCCGGCGGCAGTTGTGGTAGTTGATAAAGGTCGATTTGTGGCGATGACGGGCGATGACATGTGCTTGCTGGAAGTGATAGCTGATGCAGGCCGGCTATCGGTGGACATATTAAGTCGTTTGCCGGCACCTCATAGGCCGAACGGTGGTGGAATTTCGGCACAGTTGGCAAGGATGTCAGACAATCGCGTATTGATAATAACGCATGACAGCGGAACAAGGTTGCGTGCGCGGGTGGTTGATGTGATTGGCGATGCACTCCAAACGATTGGTGACACGCGGGATATTGGCAGTGATACGCCCGGTGGTATGTTTGTTGCCAACTTTGTCGTGCCGATTGCCGACAATGTCTGTGCTTTATTGAGCGAGACGAACACACCAGGCGGCGTCAACCGTGAGCCGCAGCGGATACATATTTTGCGCGTTGAAAATGGACAGCTGCAAATGACAGCAAGTGCTGTTACGGCACGGACAAGCGGCGTAAAGCCGTTGACAGGCAACCGATTTCTCAATTTTCACACTGAGAATGCCAACGGTACGGGCGCAGTGATGGCGACGGCGTATACGTTGACGGAGAGCGGTGCCTTGGCGCCGACGGCAAGCCATCGTGCGTCACCAGCCAATTCGCTGTTGAATGGCAGCATCTATATTATGCCGCACAACCCGTTTGTGGTATTGGGCGCAGGCGGGCACTGGGTGACGTGGTGGCACAGTGACGAGTTGGATCAATTGCTGGGCATTGCGGCAGAGAATATTGCGGCAGGCCAGCGAGGGTTGGTTGCTGTTGCGCCGGGGCGTGTGGCGGCGGTGCGGATTCCGACAGATGATTCGGCGCGGGTGTTTTTGCTGGGCGGCAATTTATATGTGACGGAGCAGACAGACTTGGATCTGCTAGCGGTCGGATTTCGTGATGCTGACGGCACATTGATTTTCACAGGTGGTATGGTATGATGCCGTTGGTTTACGACCGCACTGATAGTGATGTGCAGCAAGCACGGGTGATTTTGGCGAGCGGGCGCAACGCTGCCGAGCGGCTGAAAGGCTGTTATGACCATGTTGACCGCAATCGTGTAGGATTGGCGGTCAATGAATTGGCGGCATGGATGCGGATAAATGGCTATCGTACGAATGCGCGCGGGCTAACCGATTGGCGGCAGGATTCGATGGTGACACGTCAACGTGGCGAGATGCTGCTGGAAAGTGTGGCGGCAGTGCGGCGCGACTTTGTGACGTTTCTTGACACACCGAGGTTGCCGGATAGTTTATTTGTCATGAATCACCACAACGCTAACGCGTTGGAGCGAGTGTTGGCTGATTTGCAGGAGATGGTTTCGTGGATAGAACGGAATCGGGATATGTACTTTAGCGATATTACATTCTATCAATGATTTGAGGGGAGAAGAGCAATGACGCGAACACAAGGAGAACGCATTGCAGCGTTGGAAATGTCAGTGGAAACGGCACACAAACGGCTGGATGACCAAGCCAGGATTTTGGAAAATATGCGTGAAATAGCGGTAGCGATCAAGGGGATGCTGGGCGAGATGCAGTATATGCGGGGAGACATTGATGCTATTAAGATTGATGTGGAAATGCAAAAGGCTAAGCCGGGCAAGCGTTGGGAAATCATGGTGGAGCAACTGATTGCATTGATGTGCGCAGGCCTGATTGGCGGATTGTTAACTCGGCTGTTTCTGTAAATGATGTGGAAATCATTTTGGGAGGACCTGAACATTCGCAAATGCATGGTATTGGTCATTCTGGGGCTTTACGGCTACGCCATGCACACGACGGGGCAGGATTTGGGCGTTCGTGACATGCTGTTGATGGCATTGTCATATTATTTCGGGTATTCGAACGGA
The DNA here is from genome assembly GCA_009780275.1 of Oscillospiraceae bacterium. Taxonomy (NCBI): domain Bacteria; kingdom Bacillati; phylum Bacillota; class Clostridia; order Eubacteriales; family Oscillospiraceae; species Oscillospiraceae bacterium. The sequence continues at coordinate 22,635 of WRAI01000025.1, forward strand.
CATAAGCAGAAAAGAGGATAATTTTATGAGTTTTACAATTCAAGATGCAAATTTGCGTTTTACAAACAATCAAAATCGCGGCAACACGACCAATACGATTATTATTCACCATGTTTACGGGCGCGGTACAGTGCGCGACATTCATCGATGGCATCAAGGTCGCGGATGGTCGGGCATCGGCTATCATTTTTACGTCGATTTCGACGGCTCAATTTGGCGGGGACGCGATATGCGACATGTCGGAGCGCACACCGTCGGGCAGAATAATACGTCGGTTGCCATCGTTGTCAACGGCAACCACCACACCAATGACCGCGTGAGTGACGCTATGTTTAATGCACTGGTTTGGCTGGTCGGGCATATTCGAAGCGTGTATGGAAACTTGTTGGTACGTGGGCATGATGAGTTTGCAAATACAAACTGCCCGGGACGGCATTTCCCGATGGCACGGCTGTGTGAGGCCATCAGCGGCACGACAACGCCGCCGTTGACGGTACGTCAACAACCTGTGCTGCACACCGTTAACACGTCAACGCAGCCGCTGAACGTGCGTGCTGCGCCGTCGAGCAACGGCAATATTTTGGGCACATTTGCACGCGGGTCTCGGGTGGCGGTGACGCGCCGTGACGGCGACTGGCTATGGGCGACCAATGGTAGGTTGACGGGTTGGGCGAGCGCGCAGTTTCTGCGTGAGCTGAACGGTGAAGAATCGGTGCGGCATATGGCAAGTTTAGGGCTGATCGATTCGCCCGATTATTGGATTGGGCAGCTGCCGAATGTGCGGCATTTGGATACAGTGTTTAACCGCTGGGGGGCAAGCCTATTGATGGGATAGATAGAAAAAGCGTCGTTCGGCTATTAAACCGGACGACATTTTTATCGGCCAAACAAATCATTTAGCGATACATTCAATACTTTTGAAATGGCGTCAAGTTCGATGTCGGTTACTGTACGCTCGCCGCTTTCGACTCTTGATATAGAACCGCGACAGATGTAGACGGCCTCCAGCTCCAGCTTTTCGGATAGCTTTTTCTGGCTGAGTCTCATTTTAACACGAGCGTTTTTAATGCGCTCGCCTGTGATATTATTTCGATTTCCATCAATAATTCTTGACATGTTTACACCCCTTTGTCTTGACATAGGACAAAATTAGTGTATACTGTAAAATTGGAAGAAGATGTCCTGAAACAGGACACAACCAGAGTGTTTTGAAGTTAGGAGGATGTTTATATGACCGACCGGGAATATACGGCTCTTATTTATTGTCGAGTTTTCCATGTGGAGAATGACAACGGTGATGCGTATACCGATGGAATTATGAAGATGCTTGATACGTTGCATCAACGCGAGCAGACTGTATTGCATCATTATTACCGATATGGAAAAACACTGGAACAGGTAGGAAATGAAATCGGACTGGCTAGGGCAAGTGTTGGGGCTATTCGCAAAAAAGCGATCATTAAGCTACGGCACCCATCTAGATTGAGAAATATGAGCATGACAAACATTAAAAATGGTAAATAAACATATATCCAAATCGTTCGGCTGCATTTTGCAATTGGACGATTTTTTGGTTTACATTTAGAAAAGTTTATGGTATACTAATCGCAAATGACGCGGGACGGTGACGGCATGAGATCACAAACACCCAAGTTGCGCTGGCTGGTGGCGATTTTGACAATCGCTATCGGCTTAATTTGCGGTTTTATGGTTGGGTTGATACTGACTGAGGAGCGCTTTGACGTCATGATGCGCGATTGGGTCTATGTTGTGGGCATGGTGCTGGCGATAATATTGCCGGTTTTCTTTTTGGTGTTGGGCAGTTTACTGCCGCTTTGGATGAAAGGCAATTTATCTGCTGTTTGGTGGCTGGGGCATGGACGCATTAGACTCAAAGGCGGCTCAAAAAAGCACGAAAAGTGCAAAAATAAGCAGGCACGGGCATTTGTGGTCTTTGCTACGCCGCTCGATAATTTGCGTCCAGAGATGGTAGAAACGGCCATCCGACGGCAGCGAAAACGCCTGTGGCGTGGCACGTTGTGGGCGATTCTTTCGCTGGTTGTGCCCGTCTATTTTCTCGTTTATATGGCGACAACCGTCACCTACGCTATGCAATGGCCGGTATTGATTCTGCCGTTGCTGTATCTGCTGAGCTTGCTGACGTTGATTGCTGCGGGGCACGCTGAACGCGATGGCGTTTCGGGTGCTCTGCGCCAGGCTAAGCAGTTGGAGCAGAACCGCTTATGGGCGCTGACACAGCTGTGGGCCGACCAGCGCCTTCACTATCCCGACAAAGATATGTCTTGGCTCAACCATGTCTGTTTGAGCCAACTGGTCGAATGTGATCTGGAAGATGCGTTGAATTTGCGTGCTGCCGATATACTGCTGACCGACCTGTTGGCATTCCACCGCAACAAGCCTTGCCCCGCACCATTGATGCGCGTAGTGCGTCATGTTGCGGCAGACCCTGAAAAAGCATTCACAGTCGGCGGTGAGGCGGTGATTCCGCTGCTCTACCACGTAATCCACGGCTATGCGACAGGTGAGAATACACGTAAAATTGCTATGCAACTCTTTGATGCCGCTGTTGATTTGACATATGACACTGATGTCGGACGCTATAACATTATGCAGACTGAGCATATCATGCGCGAGGCAAATCATGCGGCAGAACTGGCTGACGAAAAAATCATTGCGCCGTTTATCGGCTATGCGTATTACACGTGCTTTCCGCAGTTCTATATTGTGCAACGGGAGCTCAATCGCAAAGTCAGCGGTAGATTGAGACGGCGGCGCAAAAAGAATTCGGCTGAGTTTGTAGGGCGTGATGACGTCGTTGCACCGTCTGAACAAACCGCCGAATCGTTCGAAGCTGAAGCCAATGTCGAGTCTCCTCAATCTGATGATATACGACAAGAATTAGATAATGCCGAACCCGAGCAATCTGCTGAATCTGAAATTGTCGATGCATCAAAAAGCGAGCAGCTTGAAGGCGCCAGCGTCGATAACGATGAGACAATCGACTGGGCGGCCATTGATGCCGATAACGAAGCCGAAGAAACGGACGAATAGCGTACATGTCATCACTCGTCCTTAAAATGATTGCCGTTGTTACCATGCTTGTTGATCACATTGGTGTTATTTTATTTAGTTGGCAGCCCGAGTTTGCTTTGCAGTTGCGCATGGTCGGGCGTTTAGCGTTTCCGATTTTTTGTTTTTTAATTGCTGAAGGGTATATCAGGACACGCGATGTGCCTAAGTATGCTTTCCGGTTGCTGCTGTTGGCGTTGTTGTCGGAAATCCCATACGATATGTTTGTCAATCTAAACAGCCATTCATTGATTTTTATTGATTACAATGCGCAAAATGTCTTTTTCGCATTGCTGCTTGGATTGTTGGCCGTTTGGGCCATTGATGTGAAAACCAAATTGCACAGACCTGCGGAGGGCTGGACGATTGCGGTAGTTTGTATGCTTGCGGCGGCACTTATCCGTGCCGATTACAGCATGTTTGGTGTGGCTTGGATGGTAGTATTCTTTGTGTTTCGAGGCAAGCACAGCAAACTCATTGCCGGCTTTTTGATTGTTTTGGCGGTGCGGTATATCTTAGCTCTTGTTGGGTTTCACTTGGGCGATATGCTTATTGGACGCGAATTTATCATAGCGCCAAGGAGCTGGCAAGTCGAGTGGGCGCAAATCAATTTAATCGCCGGTTTGGCATTGCCGTTGATTTTTTTGTACAATGGGCGCAAAGGGTATAATAGCAAATGGGTGCAATGGGGCTTCTATGCATTCTATCCGTTGCATATGGTGATTTTACTTGCCATTCATCGGCTGATGTGATATAATAACAGCTTACCGAACCAGTAATAGGATGATGGAAATTGTCCTGTAAGTGAAAAATGGGTGGATTATCATCCTTACGAAATCAAATCACCAAGGAGGACCAACTATGCTTAAGCGTCAAGACATTTATCGCCTTTGTCTCGCTGCGCTCTTTGTGGCGATGCAGATTGCAGCAACACGTTTGTTAGGATTTAATACGCCCGACGGACTCATCCGCATTAGCCCGAACCTGATAGTTGTGGGATTAAGCGGATGGGTATTGGGGCCTGCCTGGGCGATGGGCGTAGCGATGACAGGCGACTTGCTGGGGTTTGCGCTATTTCCATCGCCATTCGCCATCATACCGCTCATCACTGTGGCAATGGGGTTGCGCGGCTTTATTTACGGTGCGTTTTTGTATAAACGTGAGGTGTCAGCATTGCGTAACTATGCGGCAATCTGGACGGAATGGTTGGTTTGCAGCATGTTCTTGACGACATTTGCATTGTCGCAGGCGTTCGGCAATCCTTTTTGGGCGGTGCTGTCGACACGCGTGATACCGTCAACGATTATGATGATTGTTTCTATGGTATCGCTCACCGTTTTGATGCACGCGCTCAAAAAGCCATTGGCATACATGGGAGGCACATTGTTGCATGAGAGCTAGAAGCCAAGCGCAGCGCATTACGCTGGCAGCAGTCTGTGCGTCAATGGTGTTTCTCGGCACCTTTTGGATTCGGATAAATTCGCCGATTGGCATCATGCATGTGGGCGATGGCGTAATCTTTATGGTTGCTGCTGTGCTTGATCCGGTCAGTGCCATGTTTGCCGCTGCTATTGGGTCGGCATTGGCAAATTTGGCGGGTGCGGGCGGACCAATTTTTATTCCGGCGACTTTGATTTCCAAGGGGTTGTTGGCGTACTTTGCCGCCGTCGCCATTCGTCGTATTAAAAATCACGCGGCATTGGTTGGCGCGTTTTTTGCGTTGCAATTTGTGTTGGTGTTGTGTCTGTATTTTGTCTATCAAGCATTTATCTTCTCACCTGCTGCTGCTATCGGGCATTTGGTGCCCTTTGCCATCCTGCAAAACCTCTTGGGTGTTACGCTCGGCGCTATCGTCGTTCCCGTCATGAAAAAAATAAATCTGAACTTGGAGAATTATTATGATAACGGTTAAACTAAACGGCATTTTTCCTTTCGTTAGTCAACAAGAAGTTGATGCGCTTGCGCCAGAGCTTGCCGCCGCGCATGATGCATTGGCAGATAAAACTTGTGCCGGTGGTGAATATACTGGCTGGCTGACCTTGCCATACGACTACGATCGTGAAGAGTTTGCATGCATTGAGCAAGCGGCGGCAGACATTCGCAAGCACTCAAAGGTGCTTGTCGTTGTTGGTATTGGTGGCTCGTATTTAGGGGCGCGGGCAGTTATTGAGTTGCTGCATTCGCCAAACTATAATCTAATGGCCGATACGCAAATCTTCTTTGCCGGCTGTAATCTGTCAGCAGACGCGCTTGACGAACTGACACAAATCATCGGCGAGCGGGATTGGTGCATCAATGTCATTTCAAAGTCCGGTACAACGACAGAGCCGGCCGTGGCATTTCGCTACCTGCGTGCGAAATTGCGTGAAAAATATGGCGATAACGCCAATAAGCGCATTTACGCCACAACCGATAAACAGCGCGGTGCGTTGAAACAACTCGCCGACAGTGAGGGCTATGAAACTTTTGTCATCCCCGATGACATTGGCGGACGCTTTTCAGTGCTGACTGCCGTGGGATTGCTGCCCATCGCCGTCAGCGGTGCAAACATTAAAGCCCTTATGCAGGGCGCGCAACAAGCTGCTGCCGTGCTCGATATCCGCGATATGAGCAATCCCGCATGGCAATACGCTGCAGGTCGGAATGCCTTGCTGCGCAAAGGCAAAACCATCGAAGTTTTAGGATGCTACCAACCACACTTCCGCATGATGGTAGAGTGGTGGAAACAACTTTTTGGCGAAAGTGAAGGCAAAGATGGTAAAGGAATCTTCCCCGCCGGTCTCGAACTGACCGCCGACTTGCACTCTATGGGACAGTACATGCAGGATGGCATGCGTAACGTGATGGAAACAACCGTTGCGCTGGGACAATCACGTGCTGAGGTGACGCTGCAAATTGAGCAAGGAGATGGCGACGGGCTGAATTTCTTGGCGGGTATGACGCTTGATGAAATTAATGAAAAGGCATTCCAAGGCACATATTTGGCGCACATTGACGGTGGTGTGCCAAATATGATTATTGAAGTGCCGAAACGAGGAGAAGAGAATCTTGGTGCATTGATTTATTTCTATGAGTTGGCATGCGGGCTGTCGGGATTGTTGCTGGGGGTCAATCCATTTGACCAGCCCGGCGTGGAAGATTATAAGAAAAATATGTTTGCCTTGCTTGGAAAACCAGGGTTTGAAGCGCGGCGTGCGGCGTTGGAATCAAGGCTATAAATTGTAAATTCGGGGCTTGATTTTTACGGCAAATTATGGTATGATGAAACCAAGTTCAACAATACTTAAAGGAGGAATCTGCCATGGTTCGTGTGGTAATGGGTCTCCGCGGGGCGGGCAAGACCAAACAGCTGATTGCACTGGCGACAGATGCATCGCAAAACGGGAAAGGGCAAGTTGTTGTTATTGAGCGAGGAGAAAAATTGCGGAGTGAAATTCATGCCCGCACGGCACGATTGATTGATACAAAATCATACGATGTATGTTCATACCAAGTCCTGCGCGGATTTATCACGGGACTTTACGCCGGGAATTATGATATTTCGCACTTTTTTATTGACAGTTTATTTAAGATTGTTAAGAATGATGATATGGCAGAATGCGAAAAGTTCCTGGATTGGGCAACGAGGTTTGGCAAAGAGAACGGCGTTGAATTCTGCACGACAATTAGTGCCGATCCAGCCGACGCGACTGCTGCGGTGAAGAAATATTTTATGCAGTGAGTCGCTTTATAAGACATACACATACTGAAATTAACAGCCTTTTGTAATCGTTGCGGTTATAAGAGGCTGTTTTTAATGAATTGTTTCGCCTTTGTCGATCTTTTTCTTGACAATCGATGTGCGATATCATATACTATAATCAAGTTTATTCATGAGAGGAGGAATGTTTTATGAAAATTTTGGTGATTCAAACGTAAATAAAACGCAAAGCAATCTGGATACTGCATACTTCCGTAGACTTGCAGCCGATGGCTGTTTTGTCTGCGGCATTTTTGTGTCCAAACATCAAAAAAATATTTCAAGGTGAGGAGAAAAACTATGGTAGACTTGAAAAACTATGGCTATATCGAAAACAATCAGTCCACCGATGGCACGATTCCCGGGCGCGTGACTGAGGTTCATCGCGCGCAGTATATCATCATGACAGTACACGGTGAGGTGTCTGCAATATTGAAGGGCGCATTTTTGCACAAGGCAGTATCGCGTGCAGACCTGCCCTGCGTCGGAGATTTTGTGTTGATTCAATACAACAATAGTGGTGCATCACGCATTGTCAAGTTGTTGCCGCGTCATTCAAAATTTTCGCGTTCCGACTCTTTTGGGCATGGGTATGCTCACATCAAAGCCAACGGCGAGCAGATTATCGCAGCTAACTTTGATTATGTGTTTATTTTGACATCCCTCAATCATGACTTCAATGTTAAGCGTGTTGCGCGTTATGTGACACAGGCGCGCCGGAGCGGCGGATTGCCCATTGTAGTTCTGACAAAGTCGGATCTCGTTGAAAGTTTTAGTCAGGAAATAGTTGCTGTGCGGGCACTTGATGTACCTGTTCACGCGGTATCCACTTACACGAAATTTGGGATGAGTGCGCTGGATGAATATTTAGCCCCTGGAAAGACTATCGTTTTTCTCGGCATGTCCGGTGTGGGAAAATCGTCGCTGCTCAACTATCTCATGGCGCAAGAGGTTATGGCAGTGAAGGGTATTCGCAAGGACGATAGCCGCGGGCGGCATACAACGACGCATCGACAACTGTTCATGTTGCCATCCGGGTCGATGGTCATCGATACGCCGGGAATGCGTGAACTTGGATTATTTCAAGAATCACATTAGCTTTAATGTCATAAAAGTGTTTAGAACCCGCTTATATAGCGGGTTCTAAGATTTATTTAGTTTTTTCAAAAAACGTATTGACAAATATATGTAACTATTATATAATGTTTAATAGTGGCCGATGGGCGCTACAGAACAAATGAAAGAAGTTGCTTATGAATATACAATTCAAAAAGGGCGTGTTAGAGCTTTGCGTGCTGTCACTGTTGGCCAAACGTGATCGCTATGGATACGACGTGTCCGAGTCGCTGTCCAAGCACATTGACATCTCAGACGGAACGGTCTATCCCATCTTGCGCAAACTTAAAAGCGACGGGTTTGTAACAACCTATCTTGTTGAAGAAAGCGGCGGCCCGCCACGCAAATACTATTCACTCACCGATTTAGGGCAGGAAGAATTTATGCAAACACGCGATGAATGGCTGAATTTTGCTGAAACGATTAAGAAATTGATAAAAGGGGAATTGAACGATGACTAAGCAAGAATATCTCGCCGCGCTGGAAAAAGCGCTGAAATCGATTAACACAAATGAGGCCGCCGACATTTTAAATGAGTATGAAGAGCATTTTAATCTGAAAATCGCTGATGGATATAGCGAAGCAGAAACGGCTGATCGTTTGGGTACGCCGGAAGAACTGGCGGTGCAATTTAAGGAAATCACGCCGCGTGTGTACGGTCGAGTGGGCACGAAGATTGTGTTGGGGATAGGATTTTTCTTTTTAAACAGCATGTTGGCTATTCCGCTTATTGCATCGCTATACGCGATGATTATCTCTTTGGGCGCGACAGCTATTGCTGTAGGTGCAGGTGGATTGTTTATGGTGGCGGGACTGGGTCGTCCCGGCTCGTTGTTGAGTGACTATGTCGATACACTCTATATGCCGTATCTATCTTCGCTGTTATTAGGGTTTGCGCTGTTGGCATTGGCAGCGTTAGCGGTCATTGGAACGATTTACTGTCTGCGATATGCCAACCACCTTGTCAAGAATTATATTGGTTGGCACAAAACAGCTTGGACAGGGCGCAAAAAGCCGCCGGCATCGCTGCATCCCGTGATTGCGCCGAAAAGACGTCGATTGATGCGCACGATTGCGCTTATTTCGTTAATTGCGTTTGCCGTAACTTTTATTGCAGGGACTGTGTCACTTGTGATTGCTGCCGGTGAGATCGAATTTTGGCATGCCTGGCAATGGTTTGAATAAAAAAGCAGGAGTAATGCACCATGAACATCATGCTCAAACACGTTCTGCGTGATATTCGCCCGAAAAAACTTCTCTCGATGTTAGTTATCTCTTCTGTGGTCGTTGCATCATCGCTGTTGTTTGTTTCGTTATCGGTGACTGATGCCGCATCACAAGGCAATCTCGGCGAACAATTTACACTCGCATTTTCTTTAGTTTTCCTTGCAGCGTCGGGAATGTGCGTCTTTATTATTTCGTCAAGTTTTCGTGTCATTGTCGCAAGTCGGCTTGAAACATGAGGCACTTTCCGTAGTGTAGGAGCATCAATTTTATGTCTCTTTAAGATTGCTTTCGCTTTTTCGAGCAGGACTGAGAGGGAGCATGGCTTTATGAGGGTTCGCACTGGTGCGGGGGTTGTTGAGGGATTTGTTTTTAAGTTAATGTAGAAAATGCTTATAATACGAAGCTGCCACCAAAGCCTTCACCTTTATCACTTGCGATTATTTGCCCTGTAATGCATTTTGCATAATCGCTGTGTAAAAACAATGCCAAATCTGCGGCATCGTTTGGTGTACACCAACGGCTTGTATCGCCGGGGTAGTAGCCAGTGTCATTAGGACCGGGATTTATGGTGTTAATTCTTATATTTCGTTTTCCCAAATCTGTCATCGCTTGGCGACAAAGATTACTGACTGCTTCTTTTGCAACACAATAGGGGATTTCGTTTGTCATGGGGCCATTGGCTTGCCCACTTGTAAACAACGTAACGGCATTCGCTTTGGCTGTATCAACTTGTTTGGCAAATGCTTGAATCATCAGCATATAAGCGCGGATATTAACAGAAAAATGCGGGTCTAAATTTTCTTCCGTCCACTTGCCTAATTCTAATGTTGTTCCATAACAATGATTCAAAACCATGCCATCAAGCCCGTTCAGTTTTTGTGCGGCTTCCTCAACAACTTTTATCGCTGTGCCTTTTTCGGTAAAGTCTGACGGCGTAATTAACATTACATTTAAGCCCATGTCCGCTAACTTCTTCGTCACGTTTTCCGTGCCGTTTGGTGTGGCTGAATTATTGCAACCAACCGACATATCGTAAATCGAAAAACCATGAACGGCTACAACCGCACCAGCTTCTATAAATCTTTTGGCAAGCGTTGCGCCAATACCCAAAGGGCGGCTTACGCCAGTAATTAAAATCTTTTTACCATCAAGTCTGATTGAGGTTTTATCCACGGATTTTGCTCTCCTAATACAAATTTTCTACATCTATTCACAAATCATATAGCAGACGCATAGCGGCTTAAAATACCGTTGTGGCACACCACGCGCCTTGCTTGCCACAGCTAAAAAGAGAAGATGTTGTTAAAGATTTTCAAATCCCTTAACAACATCTTCTCTGGTGGACGCATAGGGACTCGAACCCCAGACATTTCGCACGTGAAGCGAACGCTCTACCAACTGAGCTATGCGTCCATAAGCAGGGCGAGTCTCTGTCTGTTCAAAACACAAAAGGGGTCCCCAAGCGAAAAGTCGCTTGGGGATGGTGACCCGTACGGGACTCGAACCCGTGTTGCCGCCGTGAAAGGGCGGAGTCTTAACCGCTTGACCAACGGGCCATAACACGTTCTTGCATACCCCTCGCAAAGCTTGCTTTGCGAGGATAAGGGGGAGGAAAGGAGTGGACGCAGCTTTCGTATTTTGTGCGGAAACGGAGCATAGCATATTGTACCCCGACGTGGTAGCGGCAGCAGGATTTGAACCAGCGACCCCCCGGGTATGAACCGAGTGCTCTAGCCAACTGAGCTATACCGCCACATAACCTCGCTTTTCAGCGTGCTTTGCCATTATAGCGCAAGCCAATAGGCTTGTCAAGGCTTTTTTGCAGGTAAATATAAAAAACTTTAAATTCGCCAATCAAATTAGAATTGAATATATTATAGCTGGACATTTCACTTGTGGGAGGATATAATTTTTTTATACAAGTGTAGCGTAGAGAGCATAATCTCGGAGGTTGTATGGACTTTTACCACGGCACGAAAATAGGCGGTCTGATTGAATTGAAACCTTTTGGGTTGCCCAGCTCAAATTTGACTGTGCCTGCAGTGCATTTAACAACGAAAAAACAAGTTGCGTTGCTTTTACAGCAACTATAAATCCTTGCCCTTTAGCTCACCAATGCTTGATGTACGAGAGGATGTTGTTGTATATCAGGAAATGCACCCTGGGGTGCTAAAACTGTCATTAAAGATGTGAGCGGTTATATCTGTTGTGTTGGCGAGTTTGAGATAATGGCGTTAAATCGGCTGCTGTATCTTATTGAGCCTGTGCCGATAGCCGATATTGAATAATCCGAAGCATCCGCAGTATGATTTATTTCAGGAAAAATTTCCGAAATATTGGGCAGAAGCTGGGGTGCTGAGTGAACGTGGTTTAATTGTAGTAGACGATATAGCAATATCTGCTGGGTGAGGTTAAAATGTATCGTTATGAAAATGAAAAATAAGCCTTGACAATGTCTGTGCGATATGTTATAGTACCTAGGCAACTTGATGTGGGAGAGTTCCCGAGTGGCCAAAGGGGACAGACTGTAAATCTGCTGGCTAAGCCTACGGTGGTTCGAATCCGCCCTCTCCCACCAAAATTTTCTATGCCCCTTATAAGTGTTCGCACTTCGTGAACCCTCATAAGGGGCATGATGTTTATTTATATAATGTAATGTAGAGAATTTATATTTTGTGTATAAGCCCCTCAAACCTAGTGTTTGCAAGGGGCTTGTCACTAGCCCGCTCCTAGTTCAATCTGCGTTTAACTGCTAGGCAGCGAGTAACTCAATGGCGGTTTTGAGT
>WRAI01000026.1 GCA_009780275.1 Oscillospiraceae bacterium
CACAAGGCGTTGGCGTGATTCCAAGTCAACCCCATCATGCGCACGCCATCGGTATATATGCTGTCAATCCGCTCAATTTGACAGTCGATGACTTCTGCCCCCTCAATGGATAAAAAGGCCGCTAACTTTCCGTTTTTCCATGCATCTTTACAATCTTGCACACTTTTGCAGAGCATTATGCTTTGGGCGTTGGCCTGTATTTCATGTTGGAAGGTTGCCATCAAGCCGTCATACGAATGCCCCCAAAAGGCGAAAAATTGCGCGTGATTTTTAATGGGGCGTGTAAGATCAATTTGTGCATTGTTTCGGCGCAGAGATTGCCCTGTTTTAAGTAAGTGGGAGATCGTGTCGGCATGGGCGTCAAATATAGGCAGCATGAATATTCCCCCTACGAAAGTTCCGGCCGTTCCGGTGTTTCTATCTGTGGGCTGAAAATGACGCTGTCGGTGGCGGCGTGGACGAAAACGAGCAAATTGTTGGCCTCGGCATAGGCTTCGATTGATATCCATTCTCCGTCAATGTTAACTGATAGCACGCCGTCCATGCGCTGTGACCGGCTGTCGAACATGCTGCCGCCCAGAATTACGCTGTTATGCGGAAAAGTGTAGCTCCCCAAGCTAGGCAAAGGTGGCGGCGATTGCGTCGGCAATTGTAATGTCACGCCGAGCTGTTCATAAAATCGCTCGGCGAGAAATGCCGGCTGCACCATGGCATAGTGATACAGTCTCGCAAAGCTGTTATCTTGCCGTTCAAATGACAGTATATCGTGCAGTGGTACAAAGTGTTCCATTTCTTGTACGATATGCAAACGCATCTCGTTAGCTGTAGCGATAATATGATAAGGGTGAAAATATGTTGCCAGCAGGCGTTCAACTTCAGTGACAAAGGCGGCTTGCCAAGTCGGATTACTCAACAGACCACGAAAAAGTCGCGACCGCGACGTGACATGCCCCAATGTGTCACGCCATGACTGGGAGGCAAATCCAAGCGCAAAGTCAAAGTCTTTTAACACAAACCGCCAGCGCCCATCGCCATATGGTGTATTGCCGAGTCCGCGCCAAATCAGCACATTGTTTTGCGGCCAATCGGAGTTGCCGGATACAATTTGAATGGCGGCGTAACGCATAAAATTGTCGACATCTAAAAATCTGTTCAAGTAAGCGACATTGGCATCGCGAGCCAAATTGACACGTCCCATCCATTGGTGCAATTCTTTGAAATCATCGAAGTCGCGCTCACGCCCGAAGCTCAGGCGCGGATCGCCAATGCCGTCAGTCAGAACGGTAACGCTGGACGCATCTACACCAAAGTGCGCTTCCAAGTATTGCGGACTTCCCCAATGTTCGCGCATATTACGTATGCCTTTGTACTGTCCGTTGCGAAAGATGACTACAGGTCGGTATGCCGAAACGGCGTTAAAGCCGGATTCCGCCGCCAGACGGTTGACCAGGGCATCGCGAATGAACGCATTGTTAAAATCGTTTCCGCTGTTTCGCAGTGTTAGGCTGGCGAAGTCAGTCATTGCGCGGCCTTGGCGGTCATACAAATCGTCAAACAATGGAAAATACAAGTCACCACTGTGTTCCTCACGGCCAAACAACCGTAAGGCTCTGCCCGGAAGTGTGCGCGACGAAGTTCCTGCCACACGCACCCCGGCGGCCTGTACCGCAAGGGGTGTCATATCGACATCAAAGAGTTCAATATGCACATCGCGCTCCCATGCACGGCCACGTTGGTTGCGATTGGCCGGCGAGCGGGGTGTCACCTCTTCGTCGGGGTTGTCGGCCACCCATTGGGTGCGCACATGGCCGTAGACATAGATGCCGTAAACATAGTCGTAAAAATTGTGCGGATCAGAAACGAGAGAAATAACCGGCATATTCAGTCTGTCAAGTGAAACACCCGTAAAATAGGTGGCGATAATTTCATTGCCAACGGGCTCGCCGCGCACGAAGAGTTGGGCGCGTATGACGGTGGCATCACCTCTAGGTTCGGCAGCTTCGGGCAAGGTGAAAGGGCTACGATATACGGGAGAGCCCATGCGGGGCACAGTGCTGTCTAGCGTGTAGCGCACTTGCCCGTACGTGGGAATGTTCAAAACTGCAACAACATCACCGCCATTGTGCAAGCCGCCAGGCAGTGAAAAGGCAATGTTTGAATCAACGCTCGACTGCCCGCCGAGCGGGATGAACATAATGACACCCAACATGATGGCGGACAGCAGCAATATGGAGAATATGGTGCGTTTTGGCATGAAAAACCCCCTTATGATTAAAATGCGTCTACAATCAGTTCAATGCTCTCGACTGTCCAGCCATTTGCCACGATGTCGATGACATCAAAACGAGCAGGCGGCATATTGTTGAACTTTGTCAAATACATTTCAGCGGTATAGCGTAATTTCTTTTGTTTGGACGGTGAAATGCTCTCAATGCCCGTTACCATAGCGTGCGGCGCGCGTGTTTTGACTTCAATAAAGACGATCGTGTCACCTTGTTGTGCCACGATATCGATTTCGCCGTACCGGCTTCGGAAATTCTGCTCGACAATATCATATCCATTCTCACACAGATGGTCGAGAGCAACCCGTTCTCCCCATTCTCCTCTCATCAGCGCCACACTCATGACAGCCTGAACGAGCGGCGGTGCGCTGGTGACGCACCGTAGGCTTGCAACGCAGTGTAATGCGCTTTGGTTGGATAGCCTTTGTGACGGTCGAAACCGTATACCGGATACACCTCATGCAACTTGTGCATATATATGTCACGCGCGACTTTGGCAAGGATTGAAGCGGCGGCAATGGATAGGCTCAACGTGTCGCCTTTGACAATGGCTTGGTATGGCAACGGCAGCTCAAAATTGTAGTTGCCATCTATAATCGCATAATCGGCGGACGGTTGCAATGCTTCGATGGCACGTTGCATAGCAAGGCGTGTCGCGCCGCGGATGTTGAATTGGTCGATTTCTTGCACGCTTGCCGTGGAAACAGACCACGCAATTGCCTGCCCCTGAATGCGTTGTGATAGTGCAAGGCGTTTTTTGGGTGTGAGTTTCTTACTATCATCAAGCCCGTCAAGAGATAAGGCTTGACAGTCGTCAACAGACGGCAAAATCACCGCTGCGGCATAGACATCGCCGGCCAACGGCCCGACACCGGCTTCGTCAACACCACAAACAGCGTAGTAGCCTTTTGCGCGGGCTTGTCGCTCGTAAACGTGGTTCATATGGCGTCCTCCTTGTCCTCACATGGCGCATCGAAATCACCACACCCTACATCCTCCAATGTCATGCGACCCAACAACCCATTGCGGAATTCCGTGATAATTAAGTTGACCGCTCGCTCCAAATCGGGGATACCGCCTGATGCCAACATACCGCGCTTGCGTGCTAAGGCCTCGAGCAAGTCGACATCATCGATACCGCTGACATCAAGTTTATACCGCGCCAACAAGGCTTGCGGATAGCGCTCTTTAAGCATAATCATTAGATGATAGGCCAACGTCTCTTCGTCTAAGGCATTGCTGCCGATGGCACCTGTGAAGGCCAGCAACAATCCTGTTTGCTCGTCTTCTATTTTGGGCCAGAGAATGCCGGGCGTGTCGAGCAACTCAACGCCGTCACCGACACGTATCCACTGCTTACCGCGTGTGACGCCGGGGCGGTTTTCTACCTTTGCTCGAATGCCGCCGGCGACACGGTTAATCAGCGAAGACTTCCCTACATTCGGCACGCCGACAATCATGATACGCACCGGACGTCCGACTTGCCCACGCGCCGTTCGCGCTGCGATTTTGTCCGCCAACAGTCGCCGTACGGCTCCGGAAAATTGATTTGTCCCCTGCCCTGACTTGCAGTCAAGCACAATGACTTGACTGCCGAGTGTTTTATAATAATCAACCCATTGCTTAGTTGCTTCGCCATCAGCCAAATCGCTGCGGTTCAAGGCGATCAGCCGCGGCCTTCCGCCCACAAGCTCATCAAGCTGCGGGTTGCGGCTGGCACGCGGGATACGAGCATCAAGCAATTCGACGATCGCGTCAACTTGCTTTATGTTGGCCTCCATCATGCGCTCAGTTTTTGCCATATGGCCGGGATACCAGTTGATTTTCATAATGGGTGTAATCCTCTCGGTTGCTGCGTTTATTATAGCAAAAAAAATATGAAAGAGCAAGCATACAGTTGTTGCAAGTCAACTGTGTTTATGATATACTTAATCATGGTGATAATTTTTCAGTTTGAAAGGAGCACTACCATTATGCGTACAATCGGAACTCGCGCGCTTGGCGTTCGCACACCCATTATTCGTGAAAGCGACGACTTGGTTTCCATCGTTTGTCAAAGCCTCAAAGAGGCGCAGGACAATGAGAATATCATATTCAACGACGGAGATATTATCGGTGTAACCGAGGCCGTTGTGGCGCGGGCGCAGGGCAATTATGCCACCACGGCGCAAATTGCTGCCGACGTACGCCGTCAATTCCCCGACGGGCATATCGGCGTGGTTTTTCCCATTTTGAGCCGCAATCGCTTTGCGATGGAGCTCAAGGGCATTGCCATGGGTGCCAAGCAAGTCACTGTCATGCTCTCCTACCCCGCCGATGAAGTTGGCAATCAGCTTGTCAGTTGGGAAGACATCGACGATAAGGGGCTAAATCCTTACAGCGACTGCCTTGATGAGAAAAAATACCGTGACCTTTTTGGCAATGATGTCAAGCATATTTTTACCGGTGTTGACTATTTGGACTACTATAAATCGCTGCATAACAACATTGAAATCATCTTTTGCTCTGACCCAAAAGCCATCTTGAAATATACAAAAAACATAATTGTTGCTGATATTCATACCCGAGCGCGCACCAAACGAGCCTTACTGGCTGCCGGCGCCGAGAAAGTAATTGGGCGCGAGGATGTACTGTCGCAGTCGATTGACGGCAGCGGATACAACGAAGAATATGGACTGCTCGGCGCTAACACCGCCGGCGAAGACCGGCTTAAACTCTTCCCACGCGATTGCGGCACATTTGTCGAGGCGTGCAGTCAAGCTTTGCGCAATATGACTGGCAAACATATTGAGGTGCTGGTTTACGGTGATGGTGGTTTCAAAGACCCTGTCGGCGGCATTTGGGAACTTGCCGACCCGGTGATTAGCCCCGCCTTTACAAGCGGCCTGCAGGGGACACCAAACGAAATCAAGCTCAAATATTTGGCCGACAACACCTTTGGCCATATGGACAAGGACGCTGCCAGAGCCGCCGTTGAAAAGGCCATCGAAGACAAAGACGGTGTCAATTTAATGGGCAAAATGGCATCGCTCGGTACGACACCGCGTCAGATTTCTGACTTGCTCGGCTCGTTGTGTGACCTCATCAGCGGCAGCGGCGACAAGGGTACGCCGGTGATTTTGATTCAAGGATATTTTGACAATTATGCGTCATAGCGCAAGAATATTGTGAGGAACAAGGTCATGGCAGAAATCATCAAAGTTTACAAAGAAAGCATGGGTGCAAAACGGTTTATCGGCAAAAAATATGGCGACAGTGACCGCGTAAACGGCACGTTTGGCGCGAAATGGTGTGAGTGGTTCAGCAACGGCTGGTTTGACCAAATTGAAGACCAAATTGAGGGCGGCCTCAAAGAGGGGGACGGCAGCATCGGCTTAATGCGCGGAAAAGACGGCGCATTTGAGTACTGGATTGGCTACTTTACACCAGAGAACACAATCGCCCCCGATGGGTTTGATTGCATAGATTTCCCCAAAAGCGAGCTCGGCGTTTGCTGGGTCTATGGCAAAGACGGTGAAGTCTATTTTCACGAAGGTGCATGTGCCGACCGGCTCAAACAAGAGGAGTTTGATTTAGCTTGCGGAGATGACAGCTGGTGCTTCGAGCGATATGTCTGCCCGCGCTTTACCGTGCCCGATGATAAAGGCAACATCATCCTTGACATCTGCTTTTTGTTGAAATAAATTATTGAAATTAGCCCCCCACGAGATAGGATTTTCCTTTTTTGTGGGGGTTAGTTTTTGCGTTGGGAAAAAATGCTTATACTACGAAACAGAAATGGTCAATATATATTACATGGCTTTCTGCTGCAATTGTATCATACTCATTTTTCACTTTATAGCCGAGCGGATTTGCAAAGACATATCTTGCATCAGCATTTGAATAATTGAACTTACTCTTTTGCGGAAATGCAAACCTAAAACAGTTTTTTGCCATGTAAATTTTATACCATTCGTCATACGTTTCACACACAATTCCGTTCAAAATCAATGTCCATCGCTTATCAATTTCAATGCCTTTGAACTGTATATCTTTTCGATTAAGATATTGTTTCCTTATTCCATTATGCTTAACGGGTTTTTATTTTCATCGTGGAATGTTTTCGACAGGAGAAATATTGCTGCCCGGAAAAAATAATTCTTTATGGACATATGCCATTAGCGATAAAGCCTTTTCAAAGTCAGACTTACCAACAGCAATAGCGGCAACATCACTTTTGCCAAACACTTGACATACACACCGATTTCGCACATATACTCTATCATTCACACAAAAGAGGTACAAGCATGAAAGCACGTTGGAGTATTTTATGTTTCGCGTTTTGTTTGCTGTTGTTATGGTTGATTCCTGTTCCACGCTACGATGTCTCGACAAGTAATCCAAATCAAAGCACACGACGCAATGAAAATGTCACACCATACACGCCCAACGAATTTGTCAAGGGGATATGGATTGCCTCGGCATGGAATATTGATTTTCCGTCGCGTTCCGGCATGACTGCCACCGAATTACAAACAGAAATTGACATCATGGCCGACACCTGCGCCGCATGGGGCGTGACTGATATTTTTCTGCAAGTTCGCCCGTTTGGCGACGCGCTCTATCCATCAAGCATTTTTCCATGGTCGGCGACGGTTAGCGGTACAGAGGGCGTTGCACCTGATGCCAAGTTCGACCCACTGCAAAGCTGGGTTAAGGCCGCCCATGCTCGCGGCATGCGCCTGCACGCATGGATCAACCCCTATCGATTAAGTACGCCGTCTGGCATAAGTCTTTTTGCCTTGCAACACCTTGACTTAGTTGTTATCCACAACGGCTCACTTTATCTCGATCCCGGAAATCCAGCTTCTCAAAATATCATCTTAGCCGGTATTGCTGAGATTTTAGAAAATTATAACGTTGACGGCATTCACTTTGACGATTATTTTTATCCGTCAACACATTTTAATGACAGCCTAATCTTCGCGCGATACGGGCAAAGTACAGAGCATGCCGCATGGCGCAAAGAAAATGTCAATGCGCTGCTGCGCCACAGCCAAGCCATCGCGCATTACCATGGCGCGCGGTTCGGCGTCAGCCCAATCGGCATTTGGGCAAATGCCGATCATCACCCCAACGGCAGCGACACCGGCGGACGCCAGTCATTGTTTGCACAATATGCCGATACATTGACATGGATTGAGCGTGGATATGTTGATTACATCGCCCCACAAATCTACTGGGAACGCGGCCATGACCTGGCTTGTTTTGATATACTGTTGCCGTGGTGGCGCGATGCTTTACAGAATTCAGACGTTCGCCTCTATATTGGACTGGCGGCGTATAAGCAAACCGACGAGGCATTTGCGGAGGTGTGGGCCGCAAACGATGAATTATCTGCACAGCGAGCAATCATTAACAGCATGGATGACGTACATGGAGTGATTTATTTTAGTTATCGTGATATGGTTGCATTGATGGGCGGCAAAAATGATTGAGTGCGGCATAAAAACGCAGTCAAGCTACTTGCATTTGTTGATGCCGACAACAATCCTTCCATTATGTTGCATGAAAGACTTTCTTTTACACTTAGTGAAAACCAAGGTGCAGAAAATGTATACGCCGGAGGAGGCAGGATTGTATATGAGTACGCAATATAAACATACCAGCCGCATAAACCGGTGCAAATCCTGTGACGCAACAGGCACAAATTATAAGTCTAGTGTAAAAAAATGCTTGACAGCCTTCCCAACATCTGTTATACTACATGAGTAAGTTGTGGCGTAACGCCCACACCTGCCGATTTCTGTATCGCCGGGTCCAATACGTTGACGTGATTTTACTTGCGTTGTTGTATGGGGGTTGTGCGTTGCAAATCCCTTTTTTTGATATTTTATTAAGGAGGAGGTCATTTCACATCGCAAAAAACGAACAACAAATCAATAATGCCATCCGGGACGCCAAAGTACGTCTGATTGGGTCAGATGGTGAACAATTGGGCATTTTTAGCGGCGCAGATGCGTTGGAAAAAGCCTACGATGAGGGGTTGGATTTAGTTAAAATCTCGCCCAATGCTGACCCGCCGGTCTGTAAAATTATGGATTACGGCAAACATCGCTTTGAACAATCTAAGCGCGAAAAGGAAATGAAACGTAACCAACATATTGTTGAAACACATGAAATTCGCTTATCGCCGAATATTGACGCACATGATGTTGAATTCAAAATGAAAGCGGCACGAAAATTCTTGGAAAAGGGCGACAAGTTGAAGATTACGATTCGGTTCCGTGGTCGTCAGATGGCACATACCGAGTTGGGTAGAGATCAGCTTCTCAAGTTTACCGAGGCATTATCTGACTTGGGCGTTGTTGATAAACAACCCAAGCTAGACGGGCGACATATGACGATGTTCATGAGTGCTAAACTTGCGCCCAAGCCGGAGACAAAGAAAAAAACTAAGCCGCTCGAAAATGTCGAAACAAAGGAAACAACAAAGGAGTAACAACCAATATGCCTAAAATGAAAACGCACAAAGGCGCAGCCAAACGCTTCAAAATGACCAAATCGGGCCGTATTAAGCGTGCGCACGCCGGAAAGAACCATATTTTGGAGAAAAAAAGCACCAAACGTAAGCGCGGCTTGCGCCAAACCACAGGCGTGGATAAAACCAACGAGCGGAGCATCCGCGATATGCTGCCATATAGCTAAGGGCTGCCTATACCGTGAGCAGGGCGGGTAAGATGCGCAGACGAAAACCACACTTTTCATCGCGTGATTATGTAACTGACCGCGAACGGTTAGAGGCGTGACACCAACGATATAAATTCAGGAGGACTATTATCATGGCAAGAGCCAAGAATGTTAAAATGACGCGCGCGCGTCGTAAACGTATATTAAAATTAGCCCGCGGCTACTGGGGCGCAAAGTCAACACACTACAAAATGGCGAACCAAGCCGTTATGAAATCACTTCGTTACGCTTATATCAGCCGGAAATTGCGCAAGCGCGACTTCCGCCGTCTGTGGATCGCACGGATCAACGCCGGCGCAAAGGCGAATGATATGAACTACTCTCGCTTTATGCACGGCTTAAAGCTGGCAAACATCTCACTCAACCGTAAAATGCTATCTGAGATGGCCATTCATGACAAGGCTGCATTTGCGGCGTTGACGGAACAATCGAAAGCGGCATTGGCGGATAAATAAATTTTACGACAAAATAATCACCCCTTGGCGCAGCTTCAAGCTATGCCAAGGGGTTTGTTTTATTTAACAATAAATTCCCAAGTCCTCTCTTTTCAAAACCTTTACCTCGCAAATTGGTACACCCAGCGCTGTAAATTTCTCCTCATATCCCGTCATACTCTCAGCAGTATCGATCTGCGCTACCGCGCCTCCCCTCCCATGTAAATCCCGTGTCTGCGAGGCAATCTTCCAGCCACCACACTGTTCCAGTTCTTCTAATGTAAACTCAAATAGTGGCACATTATCCGTTCGAACGCATAGTAAACCGTCAGCTTTTAGCAACCTATGGTATGCCGCAAGAAAATTTCGATGTGTCAGCCGCCGCTTGGCATAGCGATCTTTCAGCCACGGGTCGCAAAAGAGAATGTCAAGACGGTTGATCGTTCCGTCGGCAAACCATTCCGTAATATCTTGCACGTCACCATCAATGAACTTGATATTATCCAACCCCGCACGATGTGCCATTTCCATTGCTTTTAACAATGCAGGCTGATTGCGTTCCACACCAACGTGCAACACATCAGGAAATTTAGCAGCTTGCGCTGTCAAGTAGTTTCCCCTGCCACAACCAAATTCCAAACGTAAAAGCGTATTATTGCCGCCAATATTTTTTTCAGTGAAATTGACAATAAGGTACTGCGGCGCAACAGCTTTCCATCGTTTATCAAAGTTCTTTGGTTTTCGTAAACGCATTACATCTCACGCTCCGGCGTTTTCTTGCGGCGCAGACTAAGCTTATTCTCCGTACCTTTGAGCAACCGCCCGATGTTTTGGTAGTGCTTGACAACGACCAACAAACATAAAATCGCTGTCACAACGATAAAATAGTCAGCTTCATCACAGCCGCGATTAAATAACCACATAGCTATCGGCGCGGCAATGCCCGCCAGCATGGAGCCAAGTGAAACATAGCGCGTCAATATCACAATAATGACAAAAACAACGAGACATACAATCACCACCCGCCAATCAAAAATAGCAATCACACCACCGGTTGTCCATACACTCTTGCCGCCACGAAAGCCAAAGAAGACAGGATACATATGCCCAACAATGACAAACAAGCCGGCAATCGCCTGCCCCCATAGCATCGGGTCTTCGCCGACACCGAATCCACCACGATCCAATCCATACATAATCGCTTGCCCAATCAACACTGCACCTGCGCCTTTTGCAAAGTCGCCAAGTGAGATAACGGCCGCCCATTTCTTGCCCATCATACGCAAGCTGTTAGTCGCCCCAGCGCTCTTGCTGCCGTATTCGCGGATATCCTTGCGGAAGACAAAGTGCGAAACAATCAGTGAAAAGTTCAAACTTCCCAACAAATAGGCTATGATGCCAACCAATATGTAATAAAAATGTACAGGCATCTCAATCCCCTCCTGTGTCGTCAGTTTTCGACCTTGTAATGATTTTAATTGGCGTGTGATTTAACCCGAATGTCTCTCGAATGTTATTCTCAAGATACCGCCTGTACGAAAAATGAAACAATCGCGCATCGTTGCAGAACATCACAAATGTCGGTGGCGAAATGTCAACCTGTGTAACGTAGAAGACTTTTAGCCTGCGCCCTTTGTCGGACGGCGGTTGCAGCCGCGCCGTAGCGTGGCTGAGCATATCGTTGAGCGCACCTGTCGTGACACGACGGCGGCTCTGTTCATATACTGTACGCACCAATTGAAAGATTTTCGGTATTCGCTGCCCTGTCAATGCTGAGATAAAATGAATGGGCGCGTATTTCATAAACTTGAATGCCTCAGCAATTTCGGCGCGCATTTTACTCATCGTCTTATCGTCTTTTTCAATTAAATCCCATTTATTGACAACAATAATCGCAGGCTTTCCGTTGTTGTGCGCCAACCCCGCAACCTTTGTGTCTTGTTCTGTGACACCTTCAGTTGCGTCAATCATAATCAGCGATACATCAGCGCGTTCGACAGCCATCACAGTGCGCAATACACTGTAATATTCAATATCATCATCAATACGCGACTTGCGGCGCATCCCAGCGGTGTCAATCAATGTATACTGTCCCGTTTCGTCGGCATACGGCGTATCGACGGCATCACGCGTCGTGCCAGCAACATCACTGACAATGACGCGCTCTTCGCCGATAATTTTGTTGAGCAACGACGACTTACCCACATTGGGCTTACCGATAATCGCCACGGCGATTATATCGTCATCTTCGTCCGGCGCATCTGACTGCGGCAGCAAATCAAAACAAGCGTCCAGCAAATCACCCACACCCAAACCGTGCATCGCTGAAATGGGATGCGGCTCACCCAATCCTAGATTATAGAATTCAAATACCAATGGATCGGTATGCCCCGGCCTATCGGCCTTGTTGACTGCCAATATCACAGGCTTACCCGACCGTTGCAACATGACAGCAACATCTTGATCGGCCGCTGTCACGCCTGTCTGCAAATCGACCAGCATCACAATCACGTCAGCCGTATCGATGGCAATTTGTGCCTGCTCACGCATAAACTTAAGCATGCCATCTTTGACCTTAGGCTCAATACCACCGGTATCAGCCAGCGCAATGTCCTTGCCACGCCACTGGATATCGGCATACAAACGGTCACGCGTCACGCCCGGCGTGTCTTCCACAATAGACAATTTTCGCCCAACAAGTCGATTAAACAACTGGCTTTTTCCTACATTTGGTCGCCCAACAATGGCGATAATCGGTTTTTTCACAACGTTTTCTCCAAAAATTAAACTTTTACCAACTCGGCACGATAAACTTTACAACTATACGCATCGATTTGCATATTCATACCCTCTTTAACCACGCCGACCTCTTCACGCGCCCACAAGTCACGCAATTTGAATCCGTAACCCGATGCAACAGGCAATCCCATATCCCAAAACTGTACTGATGCCTTAGTCGACATATCGTCAAGATTGAAAAGCCCGATTGCATAACTACCGTCATGCAATGGCTTGACAAAAGTATGCGCCCCGGCGTCATCCCAATCCCAGTGCCGTGTGACATAAGGCTGTCGTCCCTCAGGGTCTTGGTTGAGTGCAATTAACTCGGCATTGGTCAAAATCGCTTGTGCCTCGTCGCTCATATTGCGCACGTCACAGCCAATCATCAATGGCGAATTCATCATGCACCACAGTGAAAAGTGCGTACGATACTGTTCATCGGTGCATCCCCCGCCACCTACAAACGTGCCATTGTCACGCATTCCGACCACAAGCATATCCATGTCGTTGTGGCAATACGGCGCGCCATGACATTCTTTGCCGATTTGGCTTTTAGCAATGGATTTAACCGACTCCCAGTTGTCAACAATATCGCCAGTCGACCGCCACATATGCGCGCCCGACGAACGAATCCACTTTTCCACTTCATGATGACCCCAGTTACAGGCACTGAACAAAATATCGCGCCCGCAGTTGCGTAACGCCATCGCCATGCGACGATATAAAATCTTACCGTCATGGTTGAGCGGGCGGTTGCAATAATCATATTTCAGAAAATCAACGCCCCACTCGGCAAAAGTTTGCGCGTCAGCAAACTCATGCTCAAAACTACCCGGGTACTCGGCACACGTCAGCACACCCGCGCAGGAATACAGCCCGAATTTCAGCTCACGTCCGTGCAGACAGTCGCTCAATGCCTTCATGCCATTGGGGAATTTCTCCGGGTCGGCAACCAGTTTACCATCAGCATTGCGTTGACGCAACGACCAGCAATCGTCCAACACGAGGTACTCATATCCCGCGGCTTTTAAGCCCCTGTCTTCAAAGGCTTGCGCCGTTTCCTTAATTAAGCCTTCCGAGATATTCCAGCCAAATGTGTTCCATGAGTTCCAGCCCATCGGCGGTGTTTTTGCAAGTGGCATCATTATTTCCTCCCATATATGGCGTCTAGCAATGCCGCACCGTCATTCTGAACAACTCGTATAGGGCAACCAATCGCCTGTGCCACCTGTGCCGGCGTGATATTGTCCAAGAATACATCTTGCTCATGTCGCAGCATATTTGATGGTATCAACAGCCGCTCATGCTTGCCGGGTTTCAACTGTTTAATCATATCGCTGCCTGTGACCAATCCTGCCACCGTAACGCCCATGCCAAAAAAATGGTTCTCAATCGCGACAACTTGCCCTTGCGGAAAATCTTGCAACAACTCTCTAAAAAACGCTAAAGCAGCTATACCTGTCACCAACGTAAATGGTTTTGGTTTTTGCCATTTTCGTTTTTTATGTGAGATAAACTCATGTCGAAACAATACCATCATGCCCACGCCGTTGTCCAGCTGCGGAAAATCACTATATGCCTCTAAACTCGGGAACGGCAGCTCTGCCGTCAAATATAGTTCATCGGCGCAATAGACATTCTTAAAGGGCTTGCACCGCGCAACGATATCATTAGCGTCTTCACACGTCACAGCTCGCAACGACGTCAACTTTTCACGATGCGCCGTCAAGCCAACAGGCACAATGCTGATACTCTCAAAGCCATACTGTCGCAAATCTTCCAACGTTTTGACAAGCTGTTTGCCATCGTTGTAGTCGGGGCAAACAACCACCTGCCCATGTAACTCAATTCCTGCCTCAACAAAAATTTTCAGCCATTGCAAAGCCTCCCCCGCCCGTGCATTGCCCATCATCTTACAGCGCAAAGCCTCATCCGTCGCCTGCACAGAAACATGCAATCGCGGGATTTGCATTTCCAAAATCCACGCCACGTCCTGCTCGGTTAAGTTGGTCAACGTAACGTAACTGCCTGTCATAATCGACAGCCGTACATCATCGTCCTTAACATAAATCGACGGGCGCATTTTCAATGGGTTTTGGTCAATAAAGCAGAAAATGCATTTGTTTTCACAACTTTTTATCTCGTCAAAGAGCGCGTCCTCAGCTTGAATGCCCTCGCGTTCACGCCGTTTACGCATCCTCAATATTCTCACCCAACTCATCTTCCTCACTTTCAGTCGCCGCCGTTTGCAACATAGGGTCATCTTCATTTACCATGTATTTCACTACGACCGGCCACGCCAAAAACATCGAAAGAAGCGACCAAAAAGAGAAGGCAAACAATATAAAGATCATTTCCAGCACCGACCACATTTGGAACAGCATAAACGTTACTGTCGCAACAACTAAGAAAATAATGCTGCGTAACATCGTTGCAGTTGAGAGAATCCAAGCATTTTTGAAAATTGTTTTCAACGGCAGATAAAAAGTCACAACCAAAAGATAGAGATACGGGCGCATAATAAAGTAATTGAGGCCGATGGCAACCGTACCGTAACGCGCGATAACAAAGAGCAGCTCTCCGGGATTCTCTACCAAGTGCGGTGCGAAAAAAATATTGAAGACAATCACACTGCAAATCAGCAAGTCAATGATGCCCAATATCATGCCTTGCCGCCAATTTTTCTTAGCGCGCGCAAAGTAATCGGACGTCCATGCATGCTCTTCCCGCGCAAAATTGCGGCAAACATAAGTTAGCCCGCAAGTGAACGGCCCAAACAACAATGCGCCAATACCCGCGAGTATCAGCCAGGCTTGCCATGGCCAATCGAGCAATGGAAATACCCGCGCCATCATACTAAGGTATGCTTCTCCATCCACTGAGGCTTGCGTTGCCAAGCCAAAAGCCAAATTGACCAAATTAAAGAAAACCATCATAAACGGCAGCGTTGTGATGAAATAAAGAATATTAATCACGACTAGTCGACCCGGCCTGCGCCATAGCAGTTCAAAAAACTTAAAAAACGGGCGTTTTTCCGGCGCATCTTTATCCACGCCTTTGCCCGGTTTATTGTAACGACCCATAAAGTCGAGAATAGGTGCCACGTTATGCCCTCCATATATTGATACACCTATTGTACTTGATTTTAACAAATTTGTAAAGGGTTAGCACGAGGTTGCCATATAAGCTTTTCTAAGACATAGAAACCCCCCATAGACTCGGACTTGACGTTTCCTTGTCCTATAGGGAAGTAGTTATATACAGAAAATCCTTTTACGATTCAGTAAGTAGATTTAATGAATCGCAATACAATATAATCGACACTTTTAGCAATGTCAGCCATTCCGTCTATGCGTAAAACAGGGCAAGACAAGTCTACAATCCATTGTTCATGGAATTCACGACCAAATTTCGCTATATCTGCTGTTTCATATTTTTGAGCATCAATCAAATAATCATTGAAATCGCAATGAAACCGAGTGGCTTTATAATATTGTACCGGCTATAACAACATCGGGATACTTTATGATATATTTTACTTTCCTGTCCTACTTCGCCCGCGGATGTGCCTTTTGATACACCTCATTGATGCGTTGTTTAATCAAGCTGGCATATACTTGCGTTGAGGAAATGTCGGCGTGTCCCATCATCATCTGCACAGAATGTAAATCGGCACCGTTTTCAAGCAAATGTGTCGCAAATGTGTGCCGCAATGTCTGTGGTGTAACATCAGCACTAATATTTGCCTTATTTTGATATGTTTTAACAACTTTCCAAAAACCTTGACGCGTCATACGTTCGCCGTTACAGTTGAGAAACAGCGCATCCTGCTTTTGTCCACGCAGCATTACATCCCGCGGTCCGTTCAAATAGTTCTGCAGGACTTGAATCGCTGTCGGATACAACGGTACAATACGCTCTTTTTTTGATGTCATACACTTAATAAATTGCCCATTCATGATGACATCGCTCATATTTAACTGCACTAACTCAGTCACACGAATTCCGGTGGCGTACAACAACTCCAACATTGCGCGGTCACGGTAGCCCTTGGCGTCATTGCACTCCGGCTGATCAAGCAAATTACTGACCTCTTGACTGCTTAAAACCTGCGGCGCTTTACGCTCTGTCTTGTCGGTCTTAACCTTCATCATGGGATTGCTCATCACCAAATCCCGGCCTTGCAGGTATGTATAGAATGAGCGCAATCCTGCCGCTGTTCGCGCGACAGTTGCAGTGCTCTTGCCATTTTCTTTTTGCCGCGCCAAAAATGACTCAGCAACACCATGGTCAACCCTGCAAAAATCATCAACATCTACCTCCTGCAGATAATGATGAAAATGCTTCAAGTCACGCATATAGCTGGCGCGTGTGTTCTCCGACGCGCCGCGCGTATCGCGCAGATAAGATTCGTAACCCTGTATCATTTGTTGCATTTGTTGCATAGTGCTAAACTCCTTTTTTGTGTGAAAGCCGCATTTCTCGGCAATTCGTAAAATATGGGCTATATCCGAGAGGCAAGCCAACCCAACAACGGCGGAACAGCATAGGCCTCGTAGATTGCAGTAGTGGCAAACAACCCGGCCACCGTCAGTATCGCTTGCGCCGCCATACGCCGTGATGGTTTGCCGGTTGACGTTTTTGCGGTCGTTCGTCGCAATGCGCTTCGAAATGTGTACATACACACAAGCATGAATAGCGGCAATGTAACCAGCGCCGGAATGCCTACACTGGCAATGGAAAACCATAGCCCGTTCAGCCCAAGCGACATCACAAACGCTGTCACCGTCACCGACAAGGCAAACCCCTTGACAGCCATGGCAAATGGCGCAATTGCCACGCCAAGCAAACTAAATGAAAATATGTAAACAATAGTCGGCAGTAATAGAGCATTCCGTATTGCCGGCAACGGCGAAATCGTGGACATGTTTCCCAGTTGTAACTGCGCATACAAATCGTGGAATGTTTGTGTTAATCGCAGGCGTGACTCTCCCTGCAAGTGCGCGGTTATATAACCACCTGCAAATGCGCCGATGATGAAACACACACCCATCAATACCATTAATACGGCGGGGTTGTCCGCCGAAAAGGTTTGTAAACGCCTAAGTAAGTTTTTCATGCTCGTCCCCTCCTGCCCTATACCTACGCAGGGGGGAAGCAATTTATGTTAAGCAAACGGTATGCAACAAGCGCATACTAAATTAAATGTTAACATACCTGCAAAAAAAGCAAGAACATATTTTTTGACATTTGTTTCACCTTTGTCGTTTTTGCTCCTCGTCATATCCTCCAAAAGTAGAAATTCTCTAGCACCACGATTACTTAGCTAACTCCTCCGCCCTCTTTACACACGCCGTCAATCCGTCATTTAACGCATCGTAGAACCTATTGCCGCGCAATGTCTGTAACATTTCAAATGTCGTGCCGCCTTTGGAGGTGACGACATTGGTTAGCGCGTCAGGCGAACTGTCACCTTGCAAGAGCATTCTTGCCGAGCCTTCCATTGTCTTGGCCGCAAGCAGCAATGCATCTTTCTCATCAATGCCATGCGTTGCGCCAAATTGCGCAATGGCCTGTGCCAATTGGTAAAACAGCGCTGGCGTCGAGCCATTGACAGCAATAACCGCATCCATCTGCGCTTCCGGCAATTCGACGTACATACCCGAAGCGTCCAAAATCTCACGCAAAAAATCGACATAAGCCATCGGCACATTGTCTTTCGGTATTGCCAGCGCACACGCACCGCAACCGATTTGCATCGGCGTGTTAGGCATGACGCGCATAACACTCGCCGTCGGATGCAACTGCACTGCGATAGATGCCGTTGTGATGCCGGCCGCAAAGGAAACAAAGCATTTTTCGGCTGAGCAATCTGTCAACGATTGCAATACACCTATCAAGTATTGCGGCTTGATAAGTAAAAATATTATGTCACTCTCCGCCACCACTTGCGCATTACTTTGACAGTATACATAATCCATTTTTTGACAGTATGCCGCAGCCTCGCTCGACGGATCATGCACAAACAAGTCGGCCTTGCCAATGAGCCGATGCCTGGCGACAGTCGCCACGATAGGCCTTGCCATGTTGCCCATGCCTACAAAACCTATCCTCATCGCGCCAACCCACCCCTATATATTGTGTACATAACCTCAATAGCAAGACTATGTGAACCACATTATAGCCCAAGTTTCCCATAATTGCAAGCGAAAACTTAAAATTTCGGCACCTTTGTTGAATATTTCTATCGAATTATGTAAATCGAATTATGTAAACTTGCATCTGCCGCCACGTTTTTCCACAAGATATTGATATAGGTTTAGACGTAAAACCATATTTAGTATCGGCAACTTGCACAAACTATTTTTCGCATAATTTTGTCAACCGCTTCATATAGTCTAACAAAAAAACTACTCTCAACATCATAGCATCAAGAGTAGTCTATAATATTTTTTGCGCATTCCCTATGATTTACAGCCGTGATAGCGCACACTCAAAGCGTTTACAGGCAAGGCGGCACCCAATTTCATATGGTGTTTCAATGTTTCCATTTTCAGTCAAATTAGCTGCCGGACAGCCACCACCGCAAAGATATCTCGCCCAACACGTAGCACACAACGCCCGTGTGTAAAGATTATGTGAAGCAAAGTCATGCTTGTTTCCTTGGATACCGTGGTGCAATGAGCCCAATTTATACTCAGATTGCCCCACAAATTGATGACAAGGAAAAATATCGCCCTCCGGCGTAATAGCAACGTACTCCACACCCGCGCCACAGCCTTTGGCACGTTTATATGCGCAAGGCCCACTATCAAGATTGACATTGAAATGAAAAAAGTTGATATCCGGCCTTTTTACCAAAATATCCAGCAATTTTTCATACTCCGCCTCAATTTCAGGAATATGCCGCGGCAAAATCGCTAATTCATGCGTCGCTGAAAGGACAACTGGCTCAATGGATACATGGCGGAACCCCATCTCACGCAACGCCAATACATCTTGGCTAAAATCCAAATTTTTTACCGTAAAAGTACCGCGAACATAGTAACTTTTCTCTCGCTGTGCCACTAATTTTTGAAACTTTTCCAGCACCAAGGCATGGCTATTTTCGCCGCTGACTGTTTTGCGCAAGGCGTCATGCACGCCGACACGGCCGTCCAGCGATAGCACTACATTGTCAATTTCGGTGTTGATGTAGTCGATTTTCATATCGTCGAGCAATAGGCCATTGGTCGTCAGCGTCAAGCGAATGACCTTGTCATGCGCCGCCGCTTGTCGCTTGGCATAAGCGACAGTTGCCACAACAGTTTCCCACGCCATCAGCGGTTCGCCGCCAAAAAAGTCGATTTCCAAATGCCGCCGATTGCCGGCGTGGGCCAACAAAAAATCCACAGCTTGTCTGCCCGTTTCCACATCCATCAAACCGCGGCTTTGCCCGAAATCGCCCGTGCCCGCAAAGCAGTATTCACAACGCAAATTACAGTCGTGAGCGACATGTAAGCAGATTGCCTTAATAACACCAGGGTTCTCCATCACCGCTAGGGTTTCGGGCGTAAAGAGCTGCCCATCCTGCTGCAAAGCATATAATTCCGCCCAAATTTCTGTGCCGTCATTTCCGTATAACTCAATCATTTCAGGCGGACAAATTTCACTCATCGGCGGCGTAATCTCAGCCACGATTTCCGCTATTAACGCGTCCCCTTTGTGCAATGCGCCGCTCTCGCTATCAAAAATAAAATGCTTCCCGCGCACAAAAAATGTATGTGTCATTGTATTATCTCGCAGTCGTTTCGTTGTTTTTCTTTGTTTATTCGCAAATAATTATACACCGCCTGTATATTGTGTATAATTATTTGTATAGAAAAGGGACGATGTGGACATCGCCCCCTACCAAGCTTGTGTGGGCACTTTATTTCTCTTGCGCCTCACAATCTTGATTTGCCACGGTGCAAGACGTCTTACATGCCGACTGGCAAGATGCTTGACATTCTCCACAGCCGCCTTTTTCCAGCGATGCTTTCATGTTACCTTCGTGAATGGTTTCAATGCGTTTCATGTTCATTTCTCCTTTATGTAAGTATATTCCGATTATCATTGAGGTGATTTTACCGGTTCACCCGTTTGCGCCCCTGCATATTCCGCAAAACCGCGCCACCAATTGCGCCACCCAGTGCTGCAAGGAAAATTGGCACACTGTTTGCTGACGGACGAATGCGTACGAACAACGTCGCCCCTAGTAAATACAGCAATACGAAGACGGCAATCCCGCTTGCGGCGGCAATCCATAGCGTATAACCTTCCAACTTACGCGTGGCAAACAACGCGGCACTTGCACCACCGACAGCACAGGCAATCATTGCCAGCCCAGACACAAATGACTGTGGCAATAGACCCATCGCCAACAATGGTGATGCTGCCAGCACAATTGCCAATGTCGCTGCCAATCCAAATAATCCACCCTTAACCAATGCCAACGCCATATGTT
The DNA here is from genome assembly GCA_009780275.1 of Oscillospiraceae bacterium. Classification (NCBI taxonomy): domain Bacteria; kingdom Bacillati; phylum Bacillota; class Clostridia; order Eubacteriales; family Oscillospiraceae; species Oscillospiraceae bacterium. Next base: position 20,712 of record WRAI01000026.1, read on the forward strand.
TTGGCGTGACTTCAACTTGATGCCTTGACATGTTTGAGACCTCCCCTGTTATTTTTAGATACTACAGGGTATGTCTTAGTCTTATGCCATATGCGCTATGCTTGCTCTTTCGGCGTAATTGACGCAATTGCCCAGCGCATAAGTTTAATCTTTGTCTTATCTGCGCCGGTTTCGAGAATAACGCTATCATCTTTAATCTGAATTACACGCCCGACAATGCCGCCGGTTGTGGTAATTTCGTCACCTACAATCAATTCATTGAGCATTTGCGCACGTTGTGCCTTACGCTTGCGCTCGGGACGCAGAATCATGAAGTAAAACACTAACCCCAGCGGCACGATAAAAATCAGCATTTGTACCAATCCACCCATCGGGTTCACAGACGGCTCACCATTTGTAGCGCTCTCCAATAAAAACCATGGCATAATCGCCACCTCCTTTTCTTAAGTTATAGACAATATTATAGCAGAAGTTGGCTCATTGAGCAAGTCTTTTTTTCGTTTAGCAAGAGGTGCGTTTTTGTAACTTGAAAAAATCACCTCTATGGGTTATACTATCCACTAGAGGTGATTTTTTATGAACACACACGATTTAGCCACCCTACTCTTCTCTGACATCACAGCTACTCCCGCCGATATCGAAACACGATATCCGCCGCGTAACTTGCTCGGCGGTGCTTGCGTAACACGCTTTGCGCCCAGCCCAACGGGCTTCTTGCATTTTGGCGCGTTATACAGTGCAACCATCGATGTTCTGCTGGCTAAGCAAAGTAAAGGGATTTGCTACCTACGCATTGAGGACACCGATGCCACACGGACTGTCGAGAATGGCGAAGCTCTTTTGGTGCAAGGTTTAGCCGATTTCGGTGTTATTTTTGACGAAACGCCCAACACGCCGGATAAATACGCTCCCTATCGCCAAACAGACCGCAAGGACATTTATCAAACCATTGCCAAACAATTGGTTTGCGACGGCAAGGCGTATCCCTGCTTTTGCACGTCTGGAGAGCTTTCCGCCAAACGCGAGGAGCAAACCAAGCAGAAGCTCAACCCCGGCTATTATGGCGCGTGGGCGACCTGCCGTGCGTGTGATTTTGAAACGGTTTCACAGCATTTGAAAGACGGTTTGCCGTGGGTTTTACGGTTGCGAGCAAGCGGCGCAGCATATGATAGTAAGTTCCGAGATTTAGCTAAGGGCGAGGTGTCCATTACACCCAACGACCAAGATATTGTCCTGCTGAAAAGTGACGGAATCCCGACTTATCATTTCGCCCATGTCTGTGACGACCATTTTATGCGAACGACGCACGTTGTACGCGGCGAGGAATGGCTACCGTCACTGCCGATACATCTTGAATTATTTGCCGTGCTGGGCTGGCAGCGTCCCGAGTACATTCACCACGCACAAGTCATGAAACTCGACAACGGCGGAAAACGCAAGCTGTCAAAGCGCCAGGACCCCGAAGCCGATATGCGCTATTTCAAAAAGTCAGGCTATCCCGTTCCGGCGGTGCGTGAATATGTTATGACGCTGCTGTTCTCGGATTTTGAAGAATGGCGATCAAATCATCTATCTGCGCCGTTAGATGACTTCGAAGTGCGCATCAATAAATTGAGCGCATCGGGCGCACTGTTTGACATAGCAAAACTCAACGATATTTCTAAGAACATCATCGCCGCTATGTCAGCGGAAGAAGCTTACACGCAACTGCTAACATGGGCACAAGAATTCGCGCCGGAATTCGCCGAATGTTTGCGGCGCGACGAGCAAGCCAGCGTCGCCATGCTCAACATCGGGCGCGGCGGAGAAAAACCGCGTAAGGATTTAACTGTTTGGCAAGATGCTGTGAGTTATTTAGAATTTTTCTTTGACGACTGCTTTGTTATGCATGACGAATTTTCCGCAAAGATTGCACCGGACGTGCGACAGAAAATTTTACAAACTACTGCGGCACAACTTGATTTGACGTTGGACAAGCCAACTTGGTTCGACAACATGAAAGCACTCGCTGCCGAAATGGAAATTGTGAAAATCGCCGACTTTATGGCAGTTATCCGTATCGCCGTCTGTGGGCGGCAAAACGCGCCGGATTTGTATAGCGTGATGCAAGTGTTAGGCAAAGACCGTGTTATCAAAAGATTGCAAAACGCAATGTAGGGGCGGCATCTTCCGCCCGACTATACCTCCCCACCACTTTCCAAAACAGGCGAACACAGTTCGCCCCTACAAAGAAGGAGGCAAACCATGCCTGAACAAAAAAAAATCCACCATTTTATCACCGACATCATCGAATCCGACCTTGCCGCCGGGCGCGTCGATACCATTCAAACGCGTTTCCCGCCCGAGCCGAACGGCTATCTGCACATCGGCAGCGCCAAGGCCATTTGGATCAACTACACCGCCGCCAAGCAATACGGCGGCAAATTTAATCTACGCTACGATGACACTAATCCGGTTAAAGAGGACGACGAATACGTTCGCGCCATCGAAGAAGACGTACGTTGGCTGGGCGCAACGCCTGACGCGATTCTATTCGGCTCGGATTACTTTGACCAATGCTATCAATACGCCGAGCAATTGATAGAGAAAGGGCTTGCCTTTGTCTGCGACTTAACGCAAGAGGAAATGTCACAAACACGCGGCACGCACACTACACCCGGCACAGAAAGTCCGTACAAAAGCCGCAGCATTGAAGAAAATCTCGACCTGTTCCGCCGTATGAAAGCCGGTGAATTCGCCGACGGCGCACAGACTTTGCGCGCCAAAATTGATATGGCATCACCCAACTTTTCATTGCGCGACCCCGTTATCTACCGCATTTTGCACGCGTCACACCACCGCCAAGGCGACAAGTGGTGCATCTATCCCATGTACGACTTCGCGCACCCATTGCAAGATGCCATCGAAAATGTAACGCATTCATGCTGCACACTCGAATTTGATAACAACCGCGCATTATACGACTGGTTTTTAGATAGTCTCGACTTCAAGCCTCGCCCCACAGGCGACGGTCGCCCGTATCAATATGAGTTTGCCAAACTGGCTATCAGCCATACTGTCATGGGCAAACGACACTTGATTAAGATGGTGAAGAACGGGCTGGTTGACGGTTGGGACGACCCGCGTATGCCGACATTGAGCGGCCTGCGCCGCCGCGGTGTTACACCAACCGCAATCTTTGACTTCATTGAGCGTTCAGGCGTGAGCAAAGCGATTTCTATGGCCGACATTGCGCTGTTTGATTACTGTGTTACCGAAGAACTCAACGCCACGGCACAACGACGTGTGGCAGTGCTTGACCCGCTGTTGGTTGAGATTACAAATTTGCCCGACGATATTAATAAATTTGATTTTACCATGTCGAACTTACCCGGCAATGAAGCCGCGGGCAAGCGCCCATTGCCATTCAGCAAGCACATCTACATCGAACGCGGTGATTTCATGCTCGAACCGCAAGGTAAATTCCACCGCCTAAAACCCGACGGCGAAGTGCGCCTGATGAACGCTTTTTTGATGCGCTGTCAAGAAGTTATCATTGATAACAACGGCGAAGTTGAAAAACTGCGCTGCACCGTCGATTTGGAAACAAGCAACGGTATGCCTGTCGACGGTCGTAAAGTCAAAGGCACAATTCACTGGATTAGTGTCGACCATGCTGTTGACGCGGAATTGCGACTTTTTAGCCATCTGTTCACGCCTGAAAACGCTACAAACGAGTTAAACGATGACAATTTAGCCGAATTGATTAACCCGGAATCGCGTATTGTTGTTCCGACAGCCAAGGTTGAGCCTTGCGTAGCGACCGCCAACGTCGGCGAACGGTTCCAATTTGTGCGGACGGGATATTTTACAAAGGACAGTAAAGATGACGGCATATTTAACCGTATTGCGCCGTTGAAGAGCGGGTATAAACCGACGTAATTTGGCAAAAACATGAACAAACTTACACTTATCAAACCAAATTTGTCACATTTTGATGAAATTGCTGCGATGCGCGATGAAATTTTGGCGTATGACGAAGAACAGCATATAAACGGCAGTAGTGGCTTGCAGAGTTATGACGATATCACAGATTGGCTTAATGTGCTGCCGTTATATGAACATCGCGAAACGGTGCCGAATTCCAACCATGTTGTAAGTGAGCAATATTTACTCGTACGCGAAGGTGAAAGCCGTATTCTCGGTATGATTGCTTTGCGTCATTATCTTAACGATGCACTCATCGAACATGGCGGACATATCGGCTATTCGGTGCGTCCAAACGAACGGCGCAAAGGTTACGCCAAAGCCATGCTATCGCTTTGCCTCGAGAAAGCGCACGAAATCGGTATTGACCGCGTTATGCTAGATTGCAATGTCAACAACATAGCTAGCCGCCGCACAATTTTAGCTTGCGGCGGACGTTTTGAACAGAAATCAAAGTGCGATGGCTTTGAGCAATATTGGATTGACTGTACAAGCACATCATAAAACAAACAGGAGTTAACATTATGCGCGTAAAAACCATCAAAAACCACCCGGGTGAGGGTGATTTTCCTATATTTATGGCAGGAACAGCTGTCAACAGAACCGGCGAAAATTGCACGCATTACCTGCACTGGTACCCTTGCGACATTGACGGTCACAACACGTATGTGCCGGAATGCTTCGTTGTTGACGGCAAACTCGCCCGCGACTATAATCCTACCGAGTTGGTAGCAAGCGCGGGCGATATTCTTGATGTACTGGAAATTGTACACGCTTGGCTCGTGGCAAGGAATCAAGATGGTGTTATTGGCTGGATTCCTGCCGAGGTTGTCATCAGCGCATAAACGATGATGTTTATTGGGTCATATTGCGCAATGTATATTATGGTCTTATGCACACTATCTGCATCGACATTGTCCGCGTCGGTCGTGTCCGCAACGACAAACAACTTTTGGCCCAATGTGCGGCCGGCAATGATTTCCACGACAACGATTCCTGCGGACAATCAATGGTACAAGCATCCGCGAAATGCATGATGGACAGCGATATGTTCTGATTCTCATGTTTTTCTCTCCTTTTTATTAACTTTAACGCCGGCAATTCCATTGCCATACACAAACGCTTGCAATCACGATCAACAATAATGTTATCGCAAACGGTAAAATCAACGCCAACAACAACCCGGCAATCAGCGCAATGGCAAATAACACCAACACACATGGACGGCAGTACATAATGGCAATCACCTCCGACAATTACTTCATCTTATGCGCAAAATTAAGAGCTTGACAATCCTTTCACGTGGCATAAGCTCTTCTTGTCCTTCATATACTCCACTGAAAACAGATTAGCAACATCACAGAGTAAAGGGGTATATCATGGAACTCAAAAAGCAACTTTATCGGTATTTTCGCCCGATCTACACTGCAACTTTACAAAAAGAAGAGAGTGGTGACGCCATTGTGCCGGACAGCAACCCGGACATTCAGAACATTGTTATGACCTCCGGCATGGCGTGCCTTAAAGACAAATATGTCCGGGATGGACAACTCGAAGTCAGCGGCATTGTCAAAGCAACAGTGTTGTATATGCCGGATGGGCAGGATGTTTTACGCAAACTGGAAGTCAACCTGCCATTTAATCACACCATTGAACACACCGACATCAACAGTGACGTCATCGCCAATGCTGTGCCAACCGTCATCAGCGCAGAAACTCGCATGCTCAACCCTCGCAAGGTGCAAGTTACTGTCGCATTGGCGGTTTCCGTGGATGTTATGGCAAGCGACGATTGCGAAGTCAGCAGCGGTGTAGAAGACGAGGACAACGTGCTACAAACACTCACGCAAACACAAACAGCATGTATGCTTGTTTCCTTACGTGAAAAAGACTTTACTGTCAGCGATGAAATCGAATTACCGGCAAGCAAACCACCGATTGACGAACTCTTGCTCGTCAACATCGTGCCGACAGTACACGAGGTCAAAGTCATCGGCAATAAGATGGTTTTCAAGGGCAGCGCGACGTTGTCCATTCTCTACACCACGCCCGACAGCGGCGCTGTTGCTTCATTTGATCAAGAGCTGCCGTTCTCACAAATTGTTGAAATGGAAGACTTGCAAGAAACTTGCGACAGCACAATAGACTTGCAGTTGGTCGGACTGGAAATCGACGTCCGCACCGGCATAAGCCTTGAAGCACGCGTGTTAGGCGTAACGCTACCCATGACGGCATTTGCCACAGCACGGCTGGAACGCCAAATTGAAACCTTAGCCGATGTCTACGCCACCAACCAAGACTGCCAGCTGCAACATGCCTCGTACACTTTCTCGCAAATCGGCGAACGGCAAGAACGCTATGTGCCGGTGCGTGAGCTCGTCGAAACAGGCATCGGCGTGCAAACGGTATATGACACACGCATTGTTCTGGGTACGCCGACGCTGCAACAGGGTGAAGGAAATACCATCGCTATGGTTGACGCGCACATTCGCATCCTATACAGCCATGACGATGGCGGCTTTGCCACAGCTACGCGACGCATGAGCATCCCCTGCCCCATTGACGGCGGTGATTGGAATGTCAGCGCTGCTTTAACTGCCGAAACCTCTTGCGCGGCAACACAGGAGGGCATGGAATTGCGTTTCGGCATCGATTTCACCTTAACCAAAACGGAGGAAGTAACCCTTAACACCATCGCATCGATCGAACTGACCCCCTTTGCCGAGGATAGCGCCCCTCGCCCATCCGTCGTCCTACGCCGCGCCCATACGAATGAACGCTTATGGAATATTGCCAAACACTACAAAACCACCATCGCCGATATTCAATCGGCGAACCAGCTAGAAGATGATATAATGATGACAAGTAAAATGCTGTTGATTCCAAAGAAACGGTAGATAATCAAAAAGCCCCTCTCACGAGGGGCTTTTCTTGTCGCTATGCCAATGTGTGAAACCCTGTCTGCCGTAATGTCTCATACAACACAACGGCCACAGCATTCGATAAATTCATGCTCCGCGCAGCGGGCAACATTGGGATTCGCAATAGTCTATCACGGTTTTCTTCCATTACTTCAAACGACAAGCCTGTCGTCTCTTTGCCAAAAATAAGGTGGTCGCCGGCTTGAAATGTCACATCGGTGTAGCACGTATCTCCCGGAGTGTCAAAATACCAGCGCTGACCAAGTATGGGTTGCGCCGCGTACTCTTCATAGCTATCGTGTACACACCAGTTGAGTTCTTGCCAATAATCCAAGCCCGCACGCTTGAGCGTTTTGTCATCGACATCAAAGCCCAATGGACGAACGAGATGCAATTTACTGCCCGTCACCATACAAGTACGCGCAATATTGCCCGTATTGGGCGGAATTTCGGGTTCCAAGAGAACAACGTGAAACATATTTCTCCTCACCCGCCAATCGTTTCATATACCCAATCAAGAATTCCGCCAAAATCATACACATCTGTATAACCAAGCGCCACTAATTCAGATGCAGCGACAGCACTTCGGCGTCCGCTTCGACAGTAGAGTAAAATAACAGCATTTTTGTCCGGCAATTCAGTCTCGGCTCGGCTCTTAATTTCATCGTATGGTATCAATATCGCACCATCAATGCGTCTTTCTTCAAATTCCGCATGAGTGCGCACGTCTAATACAATATAATTGTCAGACGTTGCCATGATTTCACGCGCTTCTGTACCGGAAATGGTTGTCCATCGAGGCTGCAAGTTACCCTCTCCTATCGAATCACTTGAACATGCTGCGAGTAGAGATAACAATCCTATTATAAATAATGTTTTTTTCATACTAAATGCCTCAGTTTCATCAGTTGTATACTCGGCACTTCAAAAGTCAACGCTCAAATTATACATTGTATTATATCACGCACCGTGATTATTTGCAAGTTGCATTGACCGCTAATTGACTTCTTGCTGCGATTATGATACATTAAAGGAAATGTCAAAACCTAGACGTATTGACACAACGGAGAACCCCCTAGTTTTTGACAAACTGAATGGAGGGCTTCAAATGAAACGCTATCTCAAGAAAACGCTTGCAACCATCCTTGCATTGGCAATGATACTTATCCTTGTGCCGGTTGTACCGGCCGCGGCATCCAGCACAGTTTACTATACACACACGTTTACAGCCAACCCGACAGTTGGCAATAATACGCTGAGCGGCCGTGTTTGGAATTTCAGCCTGGCTGCCACCGGTGTGCCCGAGACCGCCCGAGGCGTGCGCTTCCGTGTCGGCGAAGCGGCAGGTCAAACCGTGACAGTAGGCACGGCTGCGCCCGATGAACCTATTGCGCGAGTTAATATTGAAGCCGCCATCAGCGGCGGCGCAGCCAATGATACGACGTTGTCAGTCAGCATCGGCGGCTATCAAATCGATGAGGTCGTTACCCCGTCCGGACAAAACACAATGTTTCAATTTACCAACACCGAAGGACGCACCGGCGAAATCGTAATCACCATGAGCCGAGCCACGACGGGCAATCAGGACTCGTTCCTGCGCTCAATCACGATATACACCGCTGCAAACATGCCCACCGTCGGCATCTTTTATTCGCATACGCTGGCGGCTACACCGACAGCAGGCTATAATACGTTGGGTGACCTAGTTTGGCATTTCAACATGGCCGGCACAGCCGCCGTTGAAGGCGGCGCCAATGGCCGCGGCGCACGTTTCCTTGTCGGCGATAACAACCCGCAGGAATTGATTGTGAAAACAACGACAGCGATACCTGTTTCTCGCATCGGCATTGAAGCTGCTATGGGCGGCGGTGCTGCAAATGATACAACTCTATCTATCACCATCGGCGGGCAAGTGATTGTTGCCGATGAACCGTTGACCGGCAGCAACACCAATTACCGCTATGATGTAGATCACTTGACAGGCGAAGTTGTTATTACATTAAGAGCAACTGCCCCCGGCTTACAATCTTTTTTACGTTCCATCACGCTATATACCGGTGATTTGAGTAAACGGGGTCATCGAAGTGAGTATCACACGCATACATGGCGCTGCAATCACGCTGCTTTCGTGCCGGACGAAGCCTATGTACAAGCTGCCATCCGCAATGACTTTACCATCCTTGGCTTTGCCGACCATGCGTTACTTCCATGGATTTATTACGAAAACGGCGTTTGGGGCAGTTACCGCCTAATGGAAGATTACATCAGCTCTATTCGCTCTTTGCAGGAACAATTTGAAGATGACATCGATATCTATCTCGGCTTTGAAGCCGATTGGCATCCGACACTCTATCCCTATTATCGATGGCTGCTCGACAACGGCGTTGTCGATTATCTGGTTCTTACCCAGCATTTGTTTGGCTTCGAAGACACTTTCAATACATTCTACAATTTCGGCGCAAACAGCTTAGCGGCCGTGCGCCGTTATGCAGAATCGACGATTCAGGCAATGGAAACCGGTCTATTCCCTTATTTTGCACACGCCGATTATTTCATGATGTACATTCACGAGTGGTGCGACGCAGTTGAACACTACGCGCGGCAAGTTATTGAAACCGCATCGAGACTGGGCATCGCTTTGGAAATCAATCAAGGTGAATTAAACAATCCATCGCGGCCAATCGGCGGCCAAATGCGGACACGGTACCCATATCCGGCGTTTTGGAGCGTCGTGGCTGAACTCCAGCAAGACTATGCTGAAGGGCGGCGTGAACACGATGTTATCGCCGTCATTGGCGTAGACGCTCACGACCCCGGCTCTTTTAATGAAAATAGACGAACCAGAGCCATGACGTTTGCTGCCAACCTCGGCGTTACTGTCACGGAAGGCCGCCTATACAGCATCTATAGACGAACCCCAAACCCTGCTGTATGGTGCAGTGATACAAATACAATTTTACAACCATTTGTTATACCCGGCCGTGAGCCTTTGTCATACCGTCCTGCCAATCCGGCAGCGCAAACGCCGCTATTCAGCATCAATCCGGCGGATTACACGGCCACCACCATGGGAGTCGGCACGACCAGCACGATAACCACAGCCGCAGTAGATGCCAATTTAGGCGGCGGCATTATGTTCCACAATACCAACGGCTTGGCACCGAATGCTACATATATGTTCACGCAACCTATCAGCGCCCATTTGAATGACTTGATTCGGTTTGATATCGACACCCATCGAGTACACGCCAGCATCCAATTATTGCTTGAAACACCGGCAGGTCAACGCATAGCAGTACTTAATCCACACATCAAAGGCGTTAACTCACTGGACAGAGGTTCTGGCGAAATTCGACCTCACGCTCATATGGACGGATATTTCATCGTCCGTGAAATGAACGTCGGCGCAAGTTGGAGCCATGCAAGCGCAACATTTGGTAACGCACCTGTTGCCAATTATGCCAATACTGAAGGATATATCCAAATCAGCGGGCTTCGTGTCATCCCGGCTCGCGGTGAAGCTGCTTGCCTGCCTTGCAGCAGAGCCTATACTGCTGGCTTACTGCTCGAGCGCGTTTGTGGCCATCTCGGCGGCGGAACAGGTCGTGCCAACGCGTATATACACATCAAAGAGTTGGCGGTGGAAACTGTTACCGGCAATCGCAATATAGTCCCTGTAACCAGTATAGGCATTGAAGCTCCATCACGCAGTATTAGCATGATGGTCGGCCAAGAGCTGACATTATCAGCCGCGGTGTCACCGTCCTATGCCACCAATCCCGAAGTAACCTGGACATCTGATGATTCGTCCCGGGCAACTGTTGATGCCAATGGTCTGATAGCGGCTGTTTCTCCCGGCATCGTCATGATTTTGGCAGAAGCCGATGGCCGTACAGATGCAGTAGCCGTACACGTAACTCCTTTCGACCCAAGTCCTCGTGCCATGCAAGTACGTATCATCGGTACAGTTGCGGCCGGCGAAACGCTGAGTGCTGGCTACGAATTCTCTGACCCTGCCGATGTTGCCGAAGAAGGCAGCATCTTCCAATGGCAAATGTCAGATGGTACTGGATTTGTTGACATACCGGGTGCAACAGGCAACACATTTGTCGTAACTGAAGCTCAGCATTTCAGCAGAATACGTGTTGTCGTAACGCCGAGAAACGCCAATGGGATTTTGGGGAACCCCTTGACCTCAGAGGCATTCGGTCCGGTGCTGGCGCCCTGTACTTGTGACTGTGACCTTTGCATCGATTGCGAATGCTTAATCGACAGTCAAGATGGCCTTTGCGACTGCCACCTTGACATGACAGGTCTTTTTAACATTTTTAATTTCAGCGATACACTTTGGATGAGTGAACCTCACATGGTCGGTGCCGAAACCGCCGTATATGCCATACGAGTCGGCGGCGAATACAGATTCATCAATGTAGGCGGTCAATGGCCTCGAACCAACTTATTCCTTCCCGAAGTCATATCCATTCCACACACTAGCTGGAACAACTTGTATCTGTATTTTGACGTTACAGTAGAAACCGGCTCCAGCATCGTACTGTTCCATGGTGACACAGGATACTCCATAAACCGCTCCATCACTAACAACGTGGATGCAGCTAGCGGCGATTTACGAAGCGGCACATTTAGGGGTTCTATCTCTTTAGCAGACGTATTTTCCAATACGACGCAAGGTGCAAGTTTGACACCCTTCGCCGGTGACACTTTCAATCTGACGAATATGCGCATATTTGCCGTGAACGGCAATGTTATTTTCCGTGAGTTCCGCATTGCAGGGACAGATGACAGCGGCCTTGACCCGAATGTAGCCATTGACTTCGCCAACAAAACCTTAACGGGATTCACTGCTGACGGCAGTTACACCATTAACGGCACTGCCGTAACACCGACTGACGGCGTATTGCCACTCGCTGATGTGTGGTTCAACACAACAGTAACTATTGGTAATGCCGGCGGCACGCAAGAGTTGTTCATTCCCGCGCCTCCCACCGTGCCAACAGGCTTGACGGCCATTTCGACAAATGTTGTCGCTGAAAATAACGGACGCATTACCGGTGTGACCGACGCGATGGAGTTTAGTACAGACGGCGGCGACACTTGGACGCCTGTGACAGGCAATGAAATCACCAACCTGTCGCTCGGCGATGTGCTGGTGCGCGTGAGCGGTACGGCAACAGCATTTGCAAGTGCTGCGGCGACCGTAACAATTGAAGCCGGTCCATTAGTCGATACATGGGCAGAGGCCAAGGATGCACCAAACAGCTGGGCGATTGCCGATATGATTCGTACACGCCAACATGGCATTGTGGGGGATGCGTTGCCCGCAGGTGTGTTGTATCGCGAGGGCGCGCCGCGTTGGTTCATTGCCGAAGTATTGGCAAATTATATGGTTGTTTATACCGGCTTAGCAGATATTGACGCTGTGGTAGCCGCATGGCTGACAGAAGGCCATACGCCGTTTGCCACCGACTTTCCTGATGTCCCAGCCAATCATCCGCGGTATACTCAAATTATGGCGTTGGCAACCATGG
>WRAI01000027.1 GCA_009780275.1 Oscillospiraceae bacterium
ACTCAAAACCGCCATTGAGTTACTCGCTGCCTAGCAGTTAAACGCAGATTGAACTAGGAGCGGGCTAGTGACAAGCCCCTTGCAAACACTAGGTTTGAGGGGCTTATACACAAAATATAAATTTCCTACAACATCACAATCAACCTGTTCCCTAAGAAATCACCGCCTTAATCCGCCGTACCCCCGCTGAGGAACTCTCTTCTTTCTTAATCTTAAAACTACCAAGCTCACCCGTATTCCCCACGTGCGGGCCGCCGCATATTTCCTTGGAAAAGCCGTCAGCGGTATACACTTTCACAATTTCATCATACTTGTCGGTAAAGATGCCGACTGCGCCCTGCGCCTGTGCTTGCTCAACCGTCATTTCCTCGCAAGTGATATCAACAGCCGCCTCAATCGCCGCATTGACAACGGCTTGCACCTCGGCGATTTCCTCCGGCGTCATCTTACGTTCAAATGAGAAGTCGAAGCGCAATCGTTCTGCATTGATGTTACTGCCACGCTGGTTAACGCTGTCCCCCAGCACCTTGCGCAATGCCGCAAGCAGCAAATGCGTCGCCGTATGCAGCTTAGTCGTTTCCACGCTGTCATCGGCAAGTCCGCCCTTAAACTTCTGCGCCGCGCCGGCACGTGACGTTTCTTGATGCTTAGCAAACAATTTTTCAAACCCGTCAACATCAACCGTTACGCTATTCTCCTGGCACAACTCTTTTGTAAATTCCAACGGAAAACCAAACGTATCATATAACCTAAACGCGTCTTCGGCCTTCAACTGCTTGTCCGCACCGATTTGTTCAAGGTACTTCTTGGCAATCTTTAGGCCCGCTGCCAATGTGCGGCTAAACGTCTCTTCCTCACGGTCGAGCTGCGCAATGATAAACGCACGATTGCGTTGCAGCTCAGTGTATACATCATCGTAATTATTGATAATCACGCCGGCAATTTGACTCATCGACTTAGCCGGCGCATTCATCTGTGATAAGTAGCGATAAACACGCCGAATCAGCCGCCGCAAGATATAGCCCTGCTCGACATTTGATGGCGCGACAGCCTTATCATCTCCCAAAATAAAGGTCGCCGCGCGCATATGATCGGCAATAATGCGATATTCACGGGCGGTACTTTCTTCGTATTTTGTGCCCGTCAACTCTTCAACTTTCTTGATAATCGGCACAAACAACTCTGTATCATAGATAGTCGGCAGCCTGTTCATAATCGCCAGTACGCGCTCTAAACCCAGCCCTGTATCAACATTCTGTTTGGGCATTTTGTTAAACGTCCCGTCAGCCTCTTTGTTGTACTCCATAAAGACGTTGTTCCAAATTTCAACAAACTTGCCGCAATTGCAAGACGGCTGACAGTTGGCATTGCATCTATCCTTTCCGGTATCATAAAAAATCTCGGTATCCGGCCCGCAAGGCCCTGTCAAACCAGCAGGCCCCCACCAATTTTCCTTCTTGCCGTAATAATAAATACGTTCATCGGGGTAGCCTAATGATTTCCAAACGCCCGCACTCTCTTCATCTCGCGGCGCATCCTTATCTCCACCAAATACACTGACCGAAATTTTCTCTTGTGGAATGCCCAACTTCTCGGTTAAAAATTCATGACTCATGGTAATGGACTCTTTTTTGAAATAGTCGCCCAGCGACCAGTTGCCCATCATCTCAAAGAATGTCAAATGCGTGGCGTTGCCCACCTCATCAATATCACCTGTCCGCAGACATTTTTGCGCATCAACCAGCCGCACGCCTTGCGGATGCTTTTCACCGAGCAAGTATGGCACAAGCGGATGCATACCTGCCGTGGTAAACAATACACTCGGATCATTTTCAGGAATTAGCGACGCGCTGGAAATCTCGGCGTGCCCGCGCTCGACAAAGAAGTCAATATACAGGCGACGCAGTTGTTGTGATGTCATTGGTATTCTCCTTGTAAGGAACGATGTCCTCAACGTCCCATTTCTTATTTGCAGGGCGTTCTATCAACCCCATTCACGTTGAATCATTGCCTCATGCTCCGCTGCCGTACGCGTAAACACGTGTTCACCTGTGCCATCGTTGAGCAGCACATAGAAGAAGTAGTTTGTTTCAGCCGGGTCAATGGCGGCACGGATAGAGTCACGACGCGGCGAACCAATCGGACCGGGCGGCAAGCCGGGATGGGTGTATAAATTATACGGCGAATCAACTCTAAGGTCACCTACTGCTCCCCAAGCGTTGAGTATATCATCGATATCGTCTATATACGGCAACCACGCATATACCACCGCTGCGTCAATTTGTAATAACGGATTTGCCCAGTTGTTCAATCGGTTATGAATAACAGACGACACTTTGTCGCGCTCAGCCGCAATGCCCGTCTCCCGCTCAATTAATGACGCAATGGTCACAACATTGTTAAAACTCAATCCGCGGCGCAGCGCCTCTTCACGCCACTCAGCAGGGAACTGTTGATCAAACTGCCGCAACATACGCGTAATGGCGCGATTTGGATCTTCACCGACAAAGAAGTCATACGTTTCGGGAAACAAGAAGCCCTCCAAGCGGTGGCGAACACCCTCGCGCCCGTCCAGCTCATCAAGCCACTCAAACGGGAATTCACCGTGCTCGGCCTCGTACATCAAATCCTCAAACAAAGCCACACCGGCAGTGTCTAACTCACGAAAAATCTGTTCAAGGTGCCAGCCTTCTGGGATGGTCACGCGCACAGTCTGTAATCCGCGCCGTCCACGCAACGCCGATAAAATGGCACGATAATCATAATGCGATTGAATGGCATGTTCGCCTGGCACAATGCGCTCGGTAGCATTGGTAAAATTCGCAAATGTGCGGAATAACCAAGGGAATTGAACCCGCCCGGCATCCTGTAATTGCTGCGTAATGTCGTTGAGGTCGACATCCTCACCGACAACAATGATGATTTCATTGTCTGGTTCTGCCATCAATGCCAGCACATCATTGGCCGCCAACCACGTCACCGCCGCCAAGACAGCACTGACACCCACGATAATTGCGAAGTAAAGGATGCCCGTCATAATGCCAGATGTCTTCTTGCGGCGGCCTTTTCGGCCTGTTTCCTGCGGCATTTCTTCGACCTCCTGCCGATGAACTGTACGGGCATTGACACGTTTCATATCTCGTTCACTGACAGGCTCGACACGGTCTTCTGCCCCCAAGCTCTCATGGAGCGAATGGCTCTTCATCGTCTCTTGATACGGCTGACTCAATGTCAAAAGCGAATCATCCTCCAGGTGACCCAGCTGTGGCACAATCGGTTTTTCCGCATGCAGCGGCTGTCCTGTTTGCACTTCGTCAATAAACGCCGACAAGTCCGGCACGACAAACTCAGCCGACAAATCGGGCAAATTCGACGTCGTTTGACCACTCTTGGCATGATAATCATCAATCAGCGCACTCAAATCGTACTCCTCATGCGGCGGGAGCACAAAAGGCGCGTCAAAATCTGTAAAAAAATTGTTGTCTTTTTTGTTTGACATAGGAACCTCCAACGTGTTTCATGCACATGATGGGATACGGGCCAGGAATTCCGCCCACCCCTGCCGAGCCACGGCATATTTTTTTGATAAGTGAGGTGAAAACGCATGTGCTTCAAAGACCTGTTTGGCGGCGGCGATAGCTGCCTGTGGATTATCTTAATCGTCCTGTTCATCGTTTGCTGCTGCAATTAACATCGAAACGCCGAGCTGGGGAACATAAGGCACCCTTAGACGAAATTTTCTTTTGTTACGGTGTGACTTATGCAACCGATTGCGAGGCGTGACACAATGTCATGCGTAACGACCTTACCAAAGAGACCGTGGCATCCCATAACCGGTTCGGCAACCGCCGAGCCGGTTATTCTTATCCATCAGTAATAACGCAGTCAACAGGCATATCATGCGCCTCGCGCGGCAAGCGTTCAAAGAAATATTCCGCACGGCACAGCCCAATTGTCACTGCGGCGCTGCTGGCTAAAAATCTATCATAATGCCCACCGCCATAGCCCAATCGATAACCGTCACCGTCAAACGCCAGCCCAGGAACAATGATTAAATCTATCTCCGTTGCCGGCACGACAGCACCGTCATTTGACGGCTCCGGGATACCAAACGAACCACTGTATTTCAAATCATCCCACGACTCAATCAACACAGCCCTCATCATATTTCCGCAACAATGCGGCACACAAACTTTCTTGCCGTCTTTCCACGCTGCCTCTATGATAGCATGTGTATCGGCTTCCCCAGCTACAGCACAATAGCAAAATATGCTGTTCGCCTTGCGGAATTGTTCGCCGCCAAGGATTTTTTTCGCCATACACGCCGCCTTCTCAACGGTCTGTACACCGCGCTCGGCCAGAATATGTTGTCTTATCATTTTCTTGTCATCAGTATAGTATACCATAGCTTACTGCATCTCCGCAACTCTTTGATAGTTAGAGGCTGTAATGACTTTGTCAATAGCCAAATTAGTCGTGCATCAAATTCATATATGCCCCGCCAAATATGCGCGAAACAAGTGTCTCATCGCCCATCGTCGCCGAAATGCCCGCCCAACGCCGCACCTTACCGACATCCACGATTCGTGCCGCGCCATAGGAGTGCTCTGCACCGCAATGGGATAAACATTCACGCACATTGCCCTTGCTGTCCAATACGGCATAGTCGTGGTCACTAAACAACACTTTTCCGCCCGTGACCTTGCACTCGTCAAGCAGCAATCTCCACCATACCTCATCACGCAAGACATGCACATATCCTGCCATGGCTCTGTCATACATTTGCCGCAAACGCGGAACGTCGCGGTATATAGCAACTTCTCTCGCCAAAGGCCGTTCACCTCTTTCAGCAACAGATTGCGCAAAGCAGGGCTGAAAGCCCAATTGCGCATAGTAGTCAAACAGCCTGCGATTGCCCGGCACAAGCGTCGCCACGGCCTCACCTCGCCGCCACATCATTTCCAACGCCCGCTCAACAAGCGTCTTGGCAATACCCCGGCCTCGATAATTGGGGTGTGTGCAAATAGCATACAAGTACCGTGCCGCTAAATGCTTTCCCTCAGGCGACACAAACGTCTGTGGCAGCATATGCAACATGCCGACCGATTTTCCACTGATTTTCGCCAGCATCGACGCGTTTTTGTCGCGCAGTTTGGCAAAGAAGAAATCTTTATACCGCTCCTCGCCCGGAAAGCAAAGCGACCATAATTCTTTCATATCCGCCACACTCGGCTTGCTTGTCACAATGCTAATCATGCCATATTGCCTCATACTTATCAATCAATCGCACGGGATTGTAAGACAGCTTAGCCTTGCGCAACCCCTCAATGCCTAAATCTTCCTCGCGATTGATGTATTGCTTGCCGACACAGTCATGCAAAGCAAAGAGCTTATTTATCGTCTGATACGCGCCGGCGTAGTCATAGTCAGCCTTTTCGCACATAATATCCATGGCGTTGTCGCCGCACGGCGCGCCTATGGTAAAAGCAATCACTTTTCCATCTACGCGCAGCAACCGGCTCTTTGCATCCAACGTGTCAAGATTAGCCAGTAATGCCCGCGTAGCAGCGCTTTCGGCACGCAGACTATCTTCAGTTTCACTCGTCTTATTGCGCCGTACCCAACACTTTTCAAACTGATAAATTTCATCCAAATTCTCCACCGTAATGGGCTCATGACTGTACCGCCTGTCATAGGCAGCCATAAAGCGGTTGACGTGATTACGCTTGCTATGGTATTTTTTCCCGCGCAAGTGCGCCAAATCCTCAACATTATAAAGATAATCAGACAACCCGTCCTCTATTTCAAAGCTCATTGCATTGCTAAACCACGCCTGCAGCAAGGCCTTGGAGCGTTCTGTGATATACACCATCGCAAAAGGCTGTTCGGGATAGCGTCGCGCGTGCATTTCTTTACACGCCAACACCGCCTCACGGCAGTCAAGTGGCCCGTAAGGCATCGCCCAATACTCCTCACCATCTTGCCCGTGCGCATTGAGCAACAGCCAGTCGCGCCAAATCGTATACCCCTGCCACCATCGCTCCGACCAAATATAGAGCCAAGGAAAAGAGTACTCCACTGTCGGTTCAGGATTTTGCCTCATATATTGTTCAAACAACGGCCTGTCCTCAGGCGTAATGGGCTTTATCTCGCTGTTCATATGTTGTAAAATTCTCCAACAATCCCGCAGATTTCACTGTGAATATCCTCAATGGTACGCAGTTTTCCATCGGGTGCGCAGTCGATGATATGCCAACCATAATATTGCGCCACCAACAATCCCGCTCTGTGGGCACGACGACGATAATCGGCATCAATTTCATGAATATCACCGCCTGTTGCGCGCTGTACAATCAAGTGCTGGCTAACTTCCGGCTCCATGTTGAGGTAAATTACCTTCCTCGGCGCAGGCAAACCTAGCTTGTTATATTCGAAATCGAAAAGCCAATCACAAAACGGCAAAATTTCGTCATCAGGTAGTTTCGCTGCCTGATGAACAGCATTCGCAGTGGTATACCTATCCGTGAGGACATGGCCGCCGCTTTGGTAATGTGTACGCCAGCCGTTGTTTTTTAAGTACGAATCAATCCTGTCAACAGCAAAAAATGTTGAGGCCGCATAAGGATTGACAGCATCTGCTCGTCCATATGCACCCTTGAGATATTTTTTCAAAAGACTTGATGCAATAAGGTCATATTGTGGAAACGAAACAACTTTCACGTTTGTTCCCTTTAACTTCTTCTTTAACAATTCAAATTGCGTCGACTTGCCTGTACCGTCAATGCCCTCAATGCAAATTAAATTACCGCCCACTGTTCCGCTTCTCCTTCCATGCCAGCCGATAAATGCCCGGCAATTTCATCATGCGACCCAAGCGGCTCGGCTGCCGCAACAACCGCCCCAACCATTCTAAATTGAGTTTTATCATCCACTTTGGCGCACGCTTGACATTGCCTGCCCAAACATCCAAACTACCACCCAACCCTAACATCAAGCAATCACCGACGTTGTGTTTATTAGTCTGCATCCACTTCTCTTGCTTCGGCGCACCCAAGCAAACAAATAGTACGTCTGGCTTTGCCTCGTTAATCAGCCCCAGCACCTCAGCATCATCGGCAAAATACCCATCATGCGCACCGCAAACATCAAGACTATATCTGTCACGCAAAACCTCCGCCGCTTTCTCGGCCACGCCCGGCGCGGCGCCCAGCAAAAATAGCTTGCGCTGCTGTGCCGCCCAAACCGGCAGCAATTTTTCTGTCGTGTCAGTGCCGCCTACACGTTCCGGCAACGGCTTGCCGACAATGCGTGACGCCTTAACAACACCGATACCATCTACCAAAATCATATCAGCGTCATTGAACACATCATACAAAGCAGGCTTCTTGCGCGCCATCATAACATGCTCGGTCCCCGCCGTAACAACACTCTTGCCGCCCGGCCTCGCCGTTAACGCCGCAATTTCCTCAACCGCCTGCGCCATTGTCAGCGAGGCGTATTGCAAGCCTAAAATCATCTCTTTTTCCATAGCCAAATTATACCACAAACCTCCGCCAAGGTCAAGATAAATCGAAAATTATGTAGGGAACTACAACAGCTCCGCATGAAGGCTGCCAGTCTGCCAACACTGCGCAACGACTGGGACAAAGAGTCTCCTGCACTCCACAAATTGCAGCAGCGGTTTCCTAAAGGGCGTAATCCTTTTGCTCTTTCATTGTTTTATGAACACAAAAACAATGCCCATTCACAGAACAAATAAAAAAACATAACCCAACCCTGCGTATGTTTTCTCCCACTCACGGCAATACTGTGTTAGACAGAAATGTGGGGGTAAAACATGCAAACCAAAGTCGAAATCTGCGGAGTCAATACCTCAAAACTCAAAGTGCTCCCCAATGCCGAAATCATGCAATTGCTGCAAAAAACAAAGGACGGCGACAATGATGCCCGCGAACAGCTTATCAACGGCAATTTGCGTCTTGTACTGAGTGTCATTCAGCGGTTCAGCGGACGCGGCGAAAACGCCGACGATCTCTTCCAAGTCGGCTGTATCGGTCTGATAAAATCCATTGACAACTTCGATCTAAGTCACAACGTGCGCTTTTCAACCTATGCGGTGCCCATGATTATTGGCGAAATCCGTCGCTATCTACGCGACAATTCGTCCATCCGCGTCAGCCGCTCGCTTCGTGATATGGCATACAAAGTGCTGCTCAATAAAGAGAAATTCATCGCCGAGCATTCTCGCGAACCCACCATCGACGAGCTCGCCAAAATCCTGGAAGTCAACCGCGAAGACATTGTATTTTCCATGGAGGCGATTATGGATCCCGTCAGCCTCTACGAGCCGGTCTATTCCGACGGCACCGGCGACGCCATCTGCGTCATGGATCAGGTCAAAGATCCCGGCAACACTGATGAAAACTGGTTGGAAAGCATCGCCCTCAACGAGGCCATCGAGCACCTCAACGAACGCGAGCGCAGCATCTTAGCCATGCGCTTCTACGATGGCAAAACGCAAATGGAAGTGGCAAACGAAATTGGTATTTCTCAAGCCCAAGTCAGCCGCCTGGAAAAAAACGCCATCAGTCAGATTAAGAAACGCATCTGATATGAACGACAAAGAACGCAAAGACCTCGCCTCTGCGCTAATCATATTATTCGCCGTTAATGTCGCATTGTTCTTGCTCATTCAGCACTTTATGTAAAACATAGCAAATGCTTAATAGACGAATTATAAATTGAAATGCTCTTCCAACAATTCCAATGTTCCCTCGATGGTACTCTTTTCAGTTCGCACAACATTGAAGAGGTTATATTTTTTGACTTCTTCGAACATTTTTTCAGTGCCGAGTCGAAATACTTCATCTTGCTTGGCGATCTTTTTATCGGGATCATTCAGCGACATAATCCATTCCAAATAACTCCTATGATCATCACGAGAGCCATAATTTATAGTGGTAACTAAATCGGGAGTGGTTAACAAGCACGCAATTCTGTTGTAATCAGTAATTTCGACAAGCAGCTCCAACGGTGCACAAATATCCGTAATGACTTTGTTGTTTTGTGATAATTTTATAAGCTCAATCATCACAAATTCCAAAAACTCGTCATTTTCATTGCGTCCCGCACTCTCCGCCACGATGTCCGCCGCCGACCGTTCAAAATGTGTATCCCAATCATACTGCTCTTGTATATTATAACGTTTGTCGCGTTCGTTTTGTAACGGTTGATATTTTTCATCGCATATAGACTTCCATGCCTTAAATGGTTCACCGTTATAATTCTCATCGAACCATACGAAACCATGTTTTTCTACCATTGCTTTTGACATTGTCGTTTTCCCGGCCAACGCTGTTCCTGTTAGAAAATACACGTTTTGCAGACTGTGTTTCAATATGTTGTTCGCTATATTCATAAACATTCCTCTTTCGTCCAAATATAAACGCTCTACATTACAATCCTTATCCCTCTCCAAACATCGCCGTGGATAAATACCGCTCGCCCGTATCCGGCAGCACAACAACAATCGTCTTCCCCATATTCTCCGACTTCTTGGCAATCTGCAGCGCTGCCCATAATGCCGCGCCGGACGATATGCCCACCAATATGCCCTCGCGTTTGGCAAAGTCGCGCCCTGTGGCAAATGCGTCCTCATTGCTGGCTGTGATAATCTCGTCATAAATCTCGGTATTCAGTGTATTCGGCACAAAGCCGGCACCGATGCCTTGAATTTTATGTGGCCCTGCCGTTCCTTTTGAAAGCATGGGCGAGTCTGTTGGCTCTACAGCGATGACTTTGATATTCGGATTCTTCTCCTTCAAATATGTGCCCGCACCCGAAATCGTGCCGCCCGTGCCGATGCCGGCGACCAAAATATCAACTGTGCCGTCGCTGTCCTTCCAGATTTCGGGACCCGTTGTAGCATAGTGAATGGCGGGGTTCGCTTGGTTTTCAAATTGACCGGGCATAAAGCTGTTCGGCGTACTTGCCGCCAGCTCTTCTGCCTTGGCAATCGCGCCTTTCATGCCTTTCGCGCCTTCGGTCAGCACCAACTCGGCACCGTATGCTTTCAGCAGGTTGCGGCGCTCAACACTCATCGTTTCCGGCATGGTTAATATAATACGATAGCCGCGCGCCGCCGCAATTGCCGCCAGCCCAATGCCCGTGTTGCCGCTGGTCGGCTCAATGATAACCCAGCCCGGTTTGAGTTTGCCCGCCTGCTCAGCCGCCGTAATCATGGCTAGCGCGATACGGTCTTTTACACTGCCGGCAGGATTGTAGTATTCCAACTTGGCAACAAGCTTGGCAGAAACATCATGTTCATAACTTTTCAACGCCAAAAGAGGCGTTTTTCCGATTAAATCTGTCATTGTCTCATATATTTTCATGGATAGCAGCTCCTTATGTTTTTAGATTTCTGCGATGACTTCAATCTCAACCAACGCGCCCTTAGGCAACGCCGCCGCCGCAACGCACGAACGTGCCGGCTTTTGCGCAAAATGTCGCGCATACACCTCATTAAAAGCAGAAAAATCGCCCATACCAGTCAAAAAGCAGGTCGTTTTAAAGACCTTAATAATGTTGCTCCCCGCCGCGGCAAGCACAGCTTTTAAGTTGGCAATGACCTGTTCTGTCTGCTCGGCAACATTGCTTCCGACCATTTCCATGCTATTTGGACACAACGGAATCTGCCCCGAGGTATAGACTAAATTTCCCACAATCACAGCCTGCGAATACGGCCCAATGGCCGCCGGTGCTTGTTTTGTTTCTACGATTCTCATGATGTTTTTCTCCCCTAATATTCTTTGTCACACATCCAGCCCATCGCAAGTAGTCGTGCACATCATAAACACTTCTGTCTATATAATCCGCCGCAACTCCGGCGAAAAGGCGATGTCGCCGCTGTCGGGATAGTTCTGGTGCGTATATGCCGCCGCGTGCATAACAAAATCAGCGGCGTTCTCAGCCGCTTGACAAAGGCTTTGTCCGCGCAACAACCACCCCAACAACACGGATGAATACAAGTCACCTGTGCCGTGATAGGCACGCCCGACATATCCGCGTTCAATAACAGTCACCTGCCCCGTGCGATACTCATAACACCACACCTCCACGCGCTGCGCATTGCGAATGCCGGTCAGCACCACATCCCGCTTACCGCCTGACAACCGCACCAACCAATCGCGCAATTCCTCACGTGTCGGTTGCGCCGACGGTTCTTTGCCCAACAAAATCGCTGCCTCAGTCACATTCGGCGTAATAACCGTCGCACTTTCAATCAATTTGCGCATATTATCACACATTTCCGGCGTATATGTCTTATACACTTTTCCATCATCTCCCATCACGGGATCAATAATAGCAACCTCGGGCTTAAACATTTCCACCGCCCGCGCCACAATGGCAATCTGCTCCGCCGAGCCAAGAAATCCCGAGTATACAGCATCAAACTTCAACCCCAAGTCACGCCAATGGTCAAGCGCGGGATTCATCGCCTGCGTCATGTCCTCAAATGTAAAGTTCGGATACCCGGTGTGCGACGACAAATACGCCGTCGGCAGCGCGCAGACATAGGCCTGCATGGCGGTCAGCACCGGCAATGCCACACCGAGCGAACATAGCCCGTAGCCGGACAGATCATGAATGGCGGCAACTTGTTTTTGCATGGTTGTATCCTCCGTTGACTGTAATTTTTCATTGCTTGATTATACAGTCAAAATGCCGCCGTTGTCAAGACGCAAACAATACTTGACGTCCCGCTGTACACTATGATATACTGTCAGCATCTGTAACAGATTGGAGTTGAAAGGATGTACAACTTTTCTTGCTAGTATATTTCGTCAGCCAAACAGCGGAGTCATCCGCTCGTTTTGGTGCGTTTTAGCAAGAAAAGAGCCTCTTTCAACTTAAATTCCGCCTCTGCGGAATTTTCCTGCCTTTCAGGCGTTGTAAGAATGTGTTTTCTTGCAACGCCTATTTATTTTTAGGAGGAAACTTTATGTCACAGATCAACATCACTAACCTTACCTTTTCCTACGACGGCACCTTTGTACCGATTTTTCAAAACGTCAACCTCAGCCTTGATACCAATTGGAAGCTGGGACTTATCGGCCGAAACGGCCGCGGCAAAACAACGCTGCTCAAGCTGCTGCACGGCGAACTGGAATACCAAGGCAACATTACAGCAACATGCCGATTTGATTATTTCCCGTTTGCAGTTGACACCATTGATACCATCGCACGAACTCTCTTATCATCCATCTGCCCCGAAGTGCAGGAGTGGGAAATTGTACGCGAGCTGTCCCTGCTTTCACTCAATGAATCCATACTTGACCGCAACTTCGCCACACTCTCCAACGGCGAACGTACAAAACTACTGCTCGCCGCGCTTTTTTGCAAAGAACATCATTTCCTGCTCATCGACGAGCCAACCAACCACCTCGATTTGCAAGGTCGTCAGACTTTGAGTCAATACTTGCAAAAAAAGAAAGGCTACATCATCGTCAGCCACGACCGCGCTTTTCTCGACGGCTGTATTAATCACATACTCTCCATCAACAAAACCAACATCGAATTGCAACGCGGCAATTTCTCATCCTGGCTGATAAACAAAGAACGGCAAGATAACTTTGAATTGAGCGAAAATGAAAAACTAAAAAAAGATATCAAGCGTCTAAACGAAGCGGCTGATCGAGCCGGCGACTGGTCTGATAAAACGGAAAAATCAAAAAAGGGGGCTGCAGATAAAGGGTTTGTGGGTCACAAAGCCGCCAAAATGATGAGCAAAGCAAAAAACATCGAAAACAGACTCAGCAAATCCGTTGAGCAAAAATCGGAACTATTGCACAACATCGAGCGTGCCGACACTTTGAAACTCACATTTGCATTTCATCACGCTAAAACGCTCATTGAACTCCGCAATGTCGTCGTGTCCTACGGCGGCCGAGCCGCCACGCGCCCCGTCTCTTTTTCGCTTCAACAAGGCGAACGCCTATTGCTACGCGGCGCAAACGGCGCAGGAAAATCCAGCATTTTGAAACTCATCTGCGGCGAACAGCTTGATTACACCGGCGAAATGCAACTGGTCGGCCGGTTACGCATATCCTACGTGCCGCAAGATACCTCCTTTCTTCGCGGAAATCTGCGCGACTTTGCCATAGGGCACGGCCTCGACGAAACGCTACTCAAAACAAATCTCCGCAAACTTGATTTCGAACGCGAATCATTCGATCATGCCATCGAAACATATAGCGCAGGACAAAAGAAAAAAGTCTTGCTGGCCAAGAGCTTGTCGGAGCAAGCGCATATCCTCGTGTGGGACGAGCCGCTCAACTACGTCGACGTATTCTCGCGTTTCCAAATCGAGACACTGATACTCGACTACGCACCGACACTCCTATTTGTCGAACACGACAGCTCTTTCATTGAGAGAATCGCCACATGGCAATTGGATATATAAACCAAAAGGGGCGATAAAATCGCCCCTTTCACTCACGAAACGCCGCATTATTCGCGTACACAAAGAATCCCTTTAGTAAACACCTCATCAACTTTCGACTCGTCCGCCAAGCCGCGCTTGCGCAATGCTTGCAGAATATATATGCCAAAATTGTGTGCCGTACTGAGTACATTACTGTCAATCTGGTTGCGCAATCGCCTGGGTGTGTCAGCCTCATACACTTCACGCAACATACTCACCCATTTATTCCAGATAACATCTAACACCTTACATCCTTGTGACCAGTCGCCGAATTTATTGTATTGTTCGCAGCTGAAAATCGGAATGCTCGGCACAATTCGTCCGCCTCGTTCTTCACACATTCCATTTTCTATTGCATCTGCTACATCACTATCATTTCCAAATAGCAATGTGTTATCTGCGTTGAGTGCGTCAAGACAAAATTTCGGATTTCGCAAATATTGATTCAACCTATCATTAAAAGCGTCACCGCTCCAATAATAATGTATTTTTCCGCTTTCTCCGCATTCGTTGTTGTAAAGATATTCATTCTGCCCCGCAAAACTGCTGTCAATGCATTCAATTCCTTCGTTGACGATAAACACACCCCAGCCACCGTCTTTACGCATAAATTTTTCCTCATACTTTATACTTTCGATATCATTGCCAATGTCTGACGCACTATAGATCAGCTTGGGTATGAGGATATGGAGCAAATGGCTCATAGGAAAATCATTGCCATAGAAACCAATTTGACGAAGTTGCACTTCAGTGTCGTTGATGTAATTTAGTAATGCGTCTGTCGCCTCGTTGATGACATCGTCACTAAGACCCTGCATCGCTACTTGTCGTTGCGCAGCCGTCGTGATGATGAAATTTGTAACATATTTGCCTTTGATTTGCTCAATTGCGTCACCGTAAACCATATATTCCAGCGCCTCCTCTAAGTACAATGTCGGCATGCCAGTCGTTAAGCTGATTTGCTCAATGGTCAACGGCGTGTCGTAGCACGCTTTTGCAATAGCTTTGTATAACTGTGTGTCAAGATATTTGTTGGGATTAAATGCGCCATTGCACATAACGTGCATTTTGATTTTTTCATAGTTTTTTTCCATAACGCTCATCCTTTCTCGTATTCTTTCGCGCCCGACATGAAGTCGCCACTTGACTACCTCTGGCGATAATTCATATCGCGTCGCAATCGTTCGGATGTCGAGTTTATGAACATAATAGGCGACCATAATATCACGGTACATCGCCCGCAAGCTGTGCAAAGCTTGAAAAACAACCTGCTGTGCTTCATTCAGCGGCTCGGTCGTTTCTACGGGAATTGCATCCAACATTTCGCCCCCACACAGCACAACGACATCATGTTTCCGCTCGCTTATCAATCGTGCATATCGGTTGTGCGCAATGCGCCAAACATAACCGTCCAAATTAGTAACATCACTGCGCCGTAAACCTTGCAGCACACATAATAAAATATCCTGTGCCAAATCCTCAGCGTCAGCATGGGAAGATAGCCGTTTGAGGCAGAAACGATACACCGACTCAATGTATTGCAATATCCTGTTATCATTCATAAACTTTTATCCTTTGCGTGAAATCGATTTCACCCTTATAGTGCTTTGATTACGAAAATGGATAGGCAATTATCATAAAAAGTCACAACAAGTCAATTCTTACATAGCAAAAACGATGCGCCAAAACCGCCGCATCGTTTCCTATCATTATAAAAGTGTACTTTGCACATTCGTAATGTTGTGGGCCTCACCCCCCATTTTGAGGGCTGTTTAGGGCAACCCCTGTCATCTTTGAGGGTATTTATGAGGAAAATTCCGCTTTTCTCAGGTATCGTGAGGCATATGCAGGCACACACTGCCCATTATTTCCATCACAATTAACCCTCCATCGTCACCTGCACTTCGCCCCTATCCTCCGCCCGCACAAGAAGCCCGGCCGCCGGCAAGCTGCGCACACGATGCCGCGCAATGTTGGTGATGCCGGCATCCTCTGCCCGCACAACAGATGCCGCCTTGTATTTTGTCTTGACAGTCAACACACCTACGCCTTGGGTGCTGCGCGTCGCCTTGGGCGCAAGACTGGCCGACTGAAAGGCAATGGCACGCCCCTCGGTTGACATGGCGACCAGCTCGCACTCCTCATCCAGTGGCAAAAACGCTACGGGAAGGCTCTTTTCATGATACGCGCCCGTCAATTTCTTTCGATTCTGCTTGGTATCATAGGCATTCATAGCAATCCTCGCGCATTTTCCATTATCAAACAAAATCAACAGCCACTTGCTGTAATCGCGCGGCAACACAACGGCAAGCACACTCTCGCCATCCTCCATTTGCAACTTTGTTGGCAAATAATCTCCCAAAACACTAGCTTTTGCGTCTGAAAAATCACTCAGCCGCGACTTATACACCTGTGCTTTATCGGTAAACACCAAGATCTCCTCACGGTTAGATGCTGTGGCCGTCATAGCCAAGCCATCGCCCTCTTTATACTTTTGTTCACCACTCATACGTAATGAAAGCGGTGTAATTTTCTTAAAATACCCCTCTTTCGACACGAAAACATGCACTGGATAATCCTCGACTTCTATGATGACTTCTTCTTCAGCAAGCTCTGTTTCTTCCGTCATGCCGGTCAGGCGATCTCGTCCGTATTTCTTGGCAACCGCCATCAATTCCTCAATAATAATCTTGCGAATACGCTTTTCATCCGCCAAAATTGCCTGTAGATCAGCCACTGCAATTTGTAAAACTTCGATTTCTTCCGCGCGTCGCACGATATAAGCACGGTTGATGTTACGTAGTTTGATTTCAGCTACAAATTCAGCCTGCTCAACGTCAATACCAAAGCCAATCATCAAGTTTGGCACAACCTCATCCTCTTCCCGCGTGTTCCGAATAATGTTAATCGCCTTATCAATATCGAGCAAAATCGCCGCTAACCCTTTGAGTAAGTGCAGTTTTCGTTGCTTGACGCCCAACTCATGTGTCACGCGCTTGCGTACACATTCCATACGCCACGCCGACCATTCGCGCAGCAATCCGCCCACACCCAGCACCTGCGGCATGCCATTGACCAGTACGTTGAAGTTGCAGGCAAATGAGTCTCGCAAGGTCGTTAATTTAAACAATTTCGCCATAAGTTTATCAGAATCAACGCCACGTTTCAATTCAATGGCAATCTTCAAGCCCGACAGATCAGTTTCATCGCGCGTGTCGCTGACCTCGCGCAACTTACCCTGCTTAATCAGGTCGGCAATCTTATCAATCACCGCCTCAATCGTTGTCGTATAAGGCAGTTCCGTGATTTCAACCGTGTTGTTTTTCTTGTCGTAATGCCAGCGTGCACGCACCTTAAAGCTGCCGCGCCCTGTTTCGTAAATCTCACGCATAGCAACCGGGTCATAGATAATCTCGCCGCCGGTCGGAAAATCAGGCGCCGGTAACGTCGACAACAAATCATGCGAAGGATTTTTCAGGTATGCCACCGTGGTTTCGCACACTTCACGCAAATTAAAGCCACACATCATCGATGCCATACCAACTGCAATGCCTTGATTTGCACTAACTAAAATATTCGGAAATGTTGTCGGTAACAGCGTCGGCTCTTTTGTTTTGTGGTCGTAGGAGTCAACAAAATCAACAGTCCCCTTATCAATATCACCGAAAATCTCACTGCAAATTCCATCGAGTTTTGCCTCGGTATAGCGCGATGCAGCGTATGCCATATCGCGCGAATAAACCTTGCCGAAGTTGCCTTTGGAGTCCACCAGTGGGTGCAGCAACGCACCATACCCGCGTGACAAGCGCACCATCGTTTCGTAAATCGCCCCGTCACCATGCGGGTTGAGCTTCATCGTTTCGCCGACAATATTGGCCGACTTCGTACGCGCGCCAGACAACAAACCTTGCTTGTACATAGTATACAACAGCTTACGATGGCTCGGCTTAAAACCATCCAGTTCGGGAATGGCACGACTGACAATCACGCTCATGGCATAGGGCATAAAGTTTTTTTCCAGCGTCTGGGTAATCGGCTGGTCAATAATTTCGGCTTGCATACCCTCAACTTGGGGCATTGCTTTCGTCTTCTTGGATTTCAAAGATACGTTCCCCCGTGCATTACATTCATTTTATTGTAGCACGAAAAATCGATGTTTGCAAGAGCATTACCCCGACGGTCGACCACATACTTGCCAAATCGCGTCATGTAGAGTATAATGAGGCATTATGTAATGAGGAAGTGTTCCCTATGCCAAACAAAAACGATATGCGGCTTGCCGTACTCATCGATGCCGACAACGCACCCCGCACACAACTGAAGTCCATTATGGAGGAGATTGCCGTTCACGGCACGCCCACAGTCAAGCGTATTTACGGCGACTGGACGAGCAATACCATGGACAGTTGGAAGGATTCATTGCTGCACAATGCTATTACGCCCATTCAGCAGTACGGCTATACCAAAGGCAAAAATTCTACCGACAGCGCCATGATTATTGACGCGATGGATATTCTCTACTCCGAACGTGTCGATGGCTTCTGCATTGTCAGCAGTGACAGTGATTTTACAAGACTTGCCACGCGACTGCGCGAGGCGGGCATGAAAGTTATTGGCATCGGCGAACGCAAAACCCCCTCCCCTTTTATCGCAGCATGTGATAAGTTTATCTATATTGAAATCATTCGCGCCGCCCATGCGCCTAAGGGCAACAAGCCCAAACCCCGGCATGACACACGACAGGATAAGCCTGCGGCACAGGCAGCACAGGCCGAGCAGCTACACCTCACGCGCGACATCATTGACGCATTGATTGACACCATTGAAGACGTCGCTGACGAAGACGGTTGGGCGTATTTAGGTGAAGTTGGGACGTTACTGCTCAAAAAACAACCATCGTTTGACTCGCGGAATTACGGGTTTAGCAAGCTGACCCAATTAATTCAAGCCATTGATGACATTGAGATGGAATTCCGGCCAAACCTAATTGCCAATAACGGGCAGCTCATCTATGTTCGCACGAAGTAGATTGACCCGCAAACACCTGAAAGTGTTGATTGTTTTGGCTGTTTTTTTGCTAATTTTGGCCATTTTTTTGGGTTCAAACTTAATTTTACGTCGAGTTAACTATACGGTTACTCTACCGCGCCTGCCTGAGGCATTTGACGGCATGGTGATTGTGCATTTGTCTGATTTGCATATGCAACGCTTGTCTTGCGACCGCTTGATACGGCACATTGAACAGGCCGGGCCTGACATCATTGTTTTTACCGGCGATTTGTGGAGCCGCCCGCTGCAACTCAATGACCGACGCACAGATGCCATCGGCGTGTTTTTTGACCGTTTGACAGCCATCGCGCCGACATATTTTGTCACCGGCAACCACGACATTGCCATACGTCAATTTATGCCGCGCGTGACACCGGTTTTGCGGCAAGCCGGCGTTGTGTTACTGCGAAACGACTATCTGCCTATTGCACGCCAAACGGCTGACGGGCAGACGCAAGCCATCTATCTCGCCGGCATTGATGATCCGCTGGAATGGCACCGCCGTGACATGATTGAGTATTTGCGCGCACGCATTGACGACATGGCCGACAACGAGCCGTTCACCTTGCTTTTGACGCACCGCTATACTCGATTGCGACAATATGCCGAAAATGGTTTCGACCTTGTGTTGGCGGGACATTCGCACGGCGGCAGTGTTCGATTACCATGGATTGGTCCGATTTTTGGCACGACACGCACCTTTTTCCCGCAACACGCCGAAGGCATTTCTCATATGGATGACACTGTGATGGTAACCAGCCGCGGGCTGGCCTCTTGGTTCCCGCCGCGCTTTTTGACCACTGCAGAAGTAGTGGTGATTACGTTACGCAGCGGTTGAGAGACATTGGCGCGCAGTGATGCGTTCGGTTGTGGCAGATATATTTCGTCTATATATGCAAAAACAAGCAACATTTGGAGAACGCTCATGAAAAACCCTCCGCTTTTGTTGATGGACGAGCCTACCGGCAACCCGGACTCACAATCATAGCAAGAAGTGTTGGACTATATATTCAAAATACACAAAGCCGCCAAAACCGTTGTCATTGTTACGCACAGCAAGGAATTGGCGCAAAATGCCAAGTTAGTGTTTGAAGTGCGAGATGGGTTGCTGGCAGGGTAAACTAATAACTATTTTCATTACGTTCCATAACCAACACGATATACAACGAGCCGCCCGATGCGCGGCTTCTGCGAGGATATACTCATGAAGCATTGGAATATTTTAGCGCAATCTGACGGGCAGCCCTTGCTGCGGCAACTGTTCGATTTACGGCAGCCGGACGGCGATTTCGACGAGTACGCCAACCCCTCACCGTCACAGCTTGAATCACCGGAACTGCTCCCCGACTTGGTACGCGCTGCGGCACGGTTGACTGTTGCCATGGAGCAAGGCAAAAAAATCACTGTTTACGGCGACTTTGACGTCGATGGCATCACCTCTGTCGTTATGCTGCTCGACTGGTTGCGCAGCAGACAGGCAGATTGCGACTGGTATATTCCCGAGCGCCGTGCCGAGGGTTACGGCTTACATGTTGCCGCAGTCGAAGAGCTACACCGCAAAGGCACACAAATGATTGTCACCGTTGACACCGGCATCACCAACTTTGAGGCGGTTGACCGCGCCATTGCCTTAGGCATTGACGTCATCATTACCGACCATCACGAAGTGCGTGAACGATTGCCACGCGCAGTTGCCATCGTCAATCCGCAACGCGAAGAGTATCAAGGCTGTGCGCAATTGGCAGGCGTAGGTGTTGTGTTTCAACTGCTCCGCTATTTAGAAAACGACGACAACGCCATCATGACACGCTACGGTGCTCTTGCCGCATTGGGCACAGTTGCCGACATCATGCCCATGAGCCACCATAACCGCGCGTTGATACATTTGGGGCTGAGAGCCTTGGATGCAGGCAACTATTCGGGACTGAATGCCCTGCTATCGCACAGCGGTATCAGCGGGCGCGTCAGTGCTGCAACAATGGGGTTTACGCTGGCGCCGCGCATCAATGCCGCCGGCCGTATGGGCAATGTGGGTATCGCTGTTGAATTGCTGCTCAACCCGCTTTCGTTCTCCACGACAGATAATTTGGCCAAAGAATTGTGTGCGCTGAATCACGAGCGCCAGCAAGTTGAGCGCCAACTTTTTGACCGTACGCTGGCCGAGGTTGACGCGCAAAAAAACAGCCCGGTTTTACTATTGGTCGGGCATGACTGGCATCCGGGCGTAATTGGCATCGTGGCGTCGCGACTGATGGATAAGACAGGTAAGCCGGTTTTCATGATCAGCCTTGAAGAGGGCATTGGCAAAGGCAGCTCGCGGGCGAAAAAAGATTTTCACTTGGTTGAAGCACTAACGGCAAACGCACACTTACTTGCCAACTATGGCGGACATGAGTTGGCGGCCGGGTTTGTCATTGAAGAGCGGCACATTGAGGCGTTTCATCGAGGATTATGTGACTTTGCAAATCAACTGCCGCAATTGCCGCAACAGGAGGACCTGCTCATTGACTTGGAACTGGCGCCGCGTGAACTCACTATGCCGAACGCGTTGGGTTTACGGCAAGGCGAGCCTTACGGCAAAGGTAATGCCAGCCCGCTGTTCTGTGTGCGTGACCTGCGCGTGTCGGCGATACAGGCGTTGGGCGGCGGCAAGCATACACGCTTTACGCTGTCTCATCACGCGGTGCCCGGCATGAATTTCACCGCCGTTTGGTTCGGTGCGGGAACAGCCGCGTTGCCGTATGTCGCAGGCGATGGCGTTGATATTGCGTTTGCATTGGAAATCAACTCATTTCGCGGTAAGAACTCATTGCAACTGCTCGTCAGCGATATGCGCCCTGACGGCTGTACGCGCGGGTTACGGTCATTGCATGGTGGACAATCGCTCGACTGTGATGCAAGGCTAAGTTTGGCAGTCAACCGCGAATTTATCGCACTCATCTGGCGGGCGCTGCTTACATTTGACGGTGTGCCAATGAACTGGGCGGTGTGGCATCAACTGACAGGCGTCACATCACGCGAACGCATCTGCGTTGGATTGGAGATTTTGCAGCAGGTGAAATTAATTACATGGCACGAACGCAACGGCGAAGTTGTTGCGACGATGGATAAGAGCGTGTCGGCGAGGTTAGAAAACTCAGCGTATTGGCAATTGTTACAGGAGAATCACTAACATGGATATCGTAAACACCCGCTTCCAACAACTCATTGACAGCATGCGCGCTTACCACGCTGCTGAAGCAGATATTGCTATGGTGGAAAAGGCGTATGCCTTGGCTTGCCGCGCCCATGATGGGCAAGTGCGCAAGGACGGCGTTACGCCGTTTGTTTCACATCCACTGGAAGTAGCGCTCATTGTACTTGATATGCAACTTGATGCCGAAAGCATTGCAGCGGCGTTGCTACACGATGTGATTGAAGATTGCGATTACAGTTACAACGATATCAAGCGCAGCTTCGGCCACTCGGTCGCCGGCTTGTGCGAGGGACTGACTAAACTATCACGCATCAAATATTCGACTGAGCAAGAACAGCAAATGGAGGATTTGCGCAAAATGTTCCTTGCGATGAGCAAGGACATCCGCGTCATTATTATTAAAATTGCCGACCGCCTGCACAACATGCGCACATTGGGGCACCTTGCCGACGAGAAGCGGCGGGCGACCTCGCGTGAAACCATGGAGATTTACGCGCCGTTAGCGCATCGGCTTGGCATGCAAAAATTCAAACTTGAACTGGAAGACTTGGCGTTGATGTACTTGGATCCCGAGGGCTATCGTGAAATTTCTGAGGGATTGCAGGCATATGGGCGGAATTTTGATGAACTTTTGGTCGATGTTGAGCGGAAGTTGCGCGAACGGCTTGATGATATGGATATTGAGGCGAAAATCGAGGGGCGCGTCAAGCACATTTATTCAATTTATCGCAAAATGTATGGGCAAAATAAACAATTACAAGAAATCAACGATCTGTACGCCATCCGTGTCATCGTTGAAACTGTCGCCGATTGTTACCATGTGCTGGGCATTATCCATGAACTCTACCACGGCATACCCGGGCATTTTAAGGATTATATCTCCATGCCCAAACCCAATATGTACCAATCGCTGCACACGACGGTACTCGGACGCGAAGGCATTCCGTTTGAAGCACAAATTCGAACATGGGATATGCATCAGACTGCCGAATACGGCATTGCGGCACACTGGAAATATAAGAGCGGCGAAACGAGCGCCGAAAGCGTTGACCAAAAACTCGAGTGGGTGCGGCGACTCATCGAACACCAAAGCGATGTTGATGCTGAGGATTTTATCTCTTCGGTTAAGGTCGATATGTTCGCCGACGATGTCTTTGTATTCACCCCCAAAGGCGACGTTATCAATCTGCCTGCCACGGCAACCGTCATTGACTTTGCGTATGCCATTCACAGTGAGGTGGGCAATCGTATGGTCAACGCCCGCGTCAACGGCAAGCAAGTCAACTTTGAAAGCTATCGTTTGCAGACGGGTGATATTGTCGAGATTGTCACCAACAAGGCACGTGAAGGCCCGTCGCGTGATTGGCTCAATATCGTCACAACCAACGAAGCACGGAGCAAGATTAAGCAATGGTTCAAGCACATGCGGCGCGATGAAAACATCGCCACCGGACGCGAGCGTTTGGAGGATGAATTAAAGCGCGCCAATATTCCGCTGGCAACCGTCATGCAAAACGATGTTATTCCCGTTATCTTGGAAAAGCTAAAGTATCGCACGCTCGACGACTTATATGCTGCGGTAGGGTATGGCGGCACATCGGCAGGGCGCGTGCTCAACCGTATCCGCGATGAATTGATCCGCCTAAAAAAATTGGGTGCGCCCGAGCCTTCACTCCCCACCCCGCCCTCTTCGCCTCATGCTTCACGCTCACAAAAGTCCAATATGGGTGTGATTGTCGAAGACATCGGCAACTGTCAAGTTAAATTCGCGCGATGCTGCAACCCTATTCCGGGCGATGATATTATCGGCTTTACCACCAAAGGACACGGCGTCAGCATCCATCGCCGCGACTGCGAAAACGTTAAACCTGACAACAGTGGGCGCTGGCTTTCCGTGCATTGGGCCGCGCAGCCCAGCAACAATTACCTCGTCCCCGTGCAAGTCAACGGCCGCAACCGCGACGGTTTGGTCGCCGATGTCGCGTCGGCGGTCAATACTCTCAAAGTCAATTTCACTGCTCTCAAAGCCGCAGCAACGGTCAACGATGAGATGATCATTGACATTGTGCTGCAAGTGTCCAGCATTGAAAGTCTGCAATCGGTGTTGAGCCAATTGCGGCGGGTCGAGGGATGCCAAGACGTGCGGCGGGTGTAGGCTTCTCATCAACTTCGATGGGTCAATTCATCGCAGATATACTGTCACGACCGCAATTTGACATATGAACTGCTTTGAATGCCGTAACTACGATTACAATTGCTATCGTGCTGTTTATCGTGGACTTTGTTATACGTAAAGGACACACGCGATAAAGTACAGCAACTTCATCTCCCATAAAGACCGCAAGAGCGGTCTTATTTATTGCCAACTTTCCTCTTGCACTTAGCTTCGTCTTATGTTATAATATTATGTAAACAATGATACATACAATGAGGTGACGCTATGAAGCGGTTTATTTCCGCGCTATGCGCCTTGACGATAATGCTCACATCTGCGGCATCTGCCGTTACATTGCCCGAAACGACAGCCGGTTATGTCATCTTAGTTGAGACGACAAGCGGGCGTATTCTTTTTGAACACAACGCCGACGAACCTGCCTATCCCGCCAGCTTAACCAAAATTATGACCGTTATGTTGGCATTGGAGAACCTTGATTTAGATCAAGTGCTGACCGTCAGCAATACGGCATTGCAAAATTTAAGTCCTTATGGCAGTCACGCCCGCCCGCGCTTGATAGAGTATGAGCAGCTGACTGTGCGCAATTTACTTTACTCAGCTATGCTCGTATCAGCAAATGAGGCGTGCAACGTTTTAGCGGAAGCTGTGGCAGGCAGTGTGGAGGCATTTGTTGACATGATGAACGCCCGTGCACGCGAAATCGGCGCAAATAACACCAACTTCACTAATGCACATGGTTTACACGATATCGCACAAGTCACAACGGCACGAGATATGTACTTAATCACCATGGAAGCACGGCGTTTGCCTATGTTTTTGCAAATGGCATACACGGAAATCCATGAGCTCCCCCCTACCAACATGCACGACCAATCTCGCGTCTGGGTCAACACCAACGCACTAATCCGGCGGCAGCATAACCACCGTCCCGAAGCATTTTACGCGCCGGCCCGCGGTGTCAAAACAGGTTTCACCACGCCGGCCGGACATTGCTTGGTATCGTTAGCAACATTGGGCGGCTTGGAGCAATTGCTGGTCGTTATGGATGCCGGGCTGACGGACGAAAATGTCGGGCGACATTTCTTTGAGTCTCGACGGCTGCTCGAATGGGGCTTTAGCAATTTCGAACGGCGCGAACTGGTCAATCGCGGCCGGCCAATTATTTCCCAAGAAATCGCGGCCGGACACAATGCTGGCGACATCGTTCTGGTGACGCAAGATAATTTTGAAGATGTTATGCCAAACGACTTTGACCCAGATGATCTAATATTCCGTCCTGTTATTGACCAAGATGTC
This sequence comes from Oscillospiraceae bacterium, assembly GCA_009780275.1. Classification (NCBI taxonomy): domain Bacteria; kingdom Bacillati; phylum Bacillota; class Clostridia; order Eubacteriales; family Oscillospiraceae; species Oscillospiraceae bacterium. The sequence goes on from WRAI01000027.1 coordinate 25,201, forward strand.
GGACAGCGAAATCGTGCCGGTGTGCTGATTGCGCCGGTTGAGCGCAATGATGTGTTTGGTCACGTCGAAATATGGGACGGTGAAGAGTTGCTGGGCACGATTCTGCTCATTGCCAATGCCAGCGTTGAACGTGCCGCCGGCGCATATTTCTCCATGAGGCTGTCCGAATTTTGGGAAGCGTATGGCACATGGTTGATTGTAGGCATAATTGCGCTGTTTGCACTGCTGATTTTCTATATCATTGTCACCATTCTGTATAATAAACGGCGGCGGCGCGAAATGACAAGAGGTGCATGGGCCACGGATCGTTGACATCCGCGTAGAAGATCGTATTGCAGCAGCATGATTGAAACTATTCGAAATTTGGAGGGAAGCTCTATGTTGTATTTCATAAAAAGCAGAGCAAAAACCATTTTTACAATTATCCTTGCCATTCTTTTGCTTGTTATGCTTTTAACATTAACGCAATATGGCAGCCATATAACCGCGGGCAGCGAAAACGATGGCGGTAACGCTTACACCGATCCCATGCCATATGCTCTATGCGACCAGCATGTGGAGTACGCTGCAGAAACATCTGAGTATGGATTGACTGAAACATATGCTCCTGAGGCCCACGGATATGAGGTCATGCCTGCTGACCTTGCCGCCCCGGACGCCGATATAAATAATAATCCAAGCGCTATAAACACACCAAGCAGCCCTGCCATCACTCCCGCACCACGCCCGAACACCCCATCGCCGCCCCCAAATACCCCATCGCCAACAAATCCTGCCAATAACAATAATATCACAAACAACCCAACACCTGCCCCCACGCAACGCCCAATCGCACAACCGACGCCTACACCAACCCCACAGCCGACACCTACTCCCGTGCCTGTGTCAACCCCGCAACCAACGCCTGCACCGCAGACTCGTATTGTGGCAGTTGTCAGTGACGGATGGGCGCAAGGCCGCGTATTTTATCCTGCAACGGCTGTTCACACATTTCTTGATTCTGTAGAAAATATCCTTCATGAGAATAGCTCCAGCACTTGGAGCACAATGACACAACAGCTCATCAATGGCGAATGGACGTTTTAACGGCCAAGGTTGATTTTATAACAAGAACAAAGACTTTGTTCATCTTTGTCACCGAAGCAGCGATTTGGGAAACACGCCAACAATTGCAATTGACTCTACCAACCAAAAGCGTGTCATAACCATACGAAATCACGCAAAGCCTTATATATCAATGTTGCGAACCCCTTGGGCATGGAAGGCACTGCAACCATGCGGGCTACAGCCGCAAGCAATGTTTACAAAATGCTTAATTTACGCTATTCATCTGTTCCGGTAAAATAGTTTTCAAACTCTCCCAATTCCAGAAGATTACCTTCTGTATCTCTAAACTTCACAGATTTTGAACCCATTTCTTTTGATTCAGGGACACCTATAAACTCCACACCTGCTTCCTTTAGTCGCTTGTAGTCCCTTTCGATATCATCTGTCGGAATCGTTAATGTAATTGTATCCGGTTGAGTAAACGCTTTTGGCGGTTCATATTTATCGTCATGCTTTGTCATCAAATTTGCGTCGAATATTGCAATACAAGGCGGTGTACCTTCTTGGGCAGAGAATGAAGCCCATTCACTATTTCTATCGCCCCATGATGGAATCAGTCCCATTTTTTCAGTATAAAAATCAAAACAAGCATCATAATCTTTCCAAACATTTATTGTAACTGCCAATTTATTAAAATTCATTTCATCAACGCTCCAGACATGTTAATATTTTTTGCTTTATTAGCACGAGCAAATCATATCACACGAAACACAACAACAGTATGTCTTTTCAAACATAAATCCTCTACCCTACATCGAAGCTAATTCAATCGCCGTATCGTACATACTCCGCTGCAAAGCACGCTTCATTTTCAAAGCCTCTTCAATGGCAAAATCCTGCATATTACCGTCAATAACACCGACAACGCGATTGCACTTACCTTCCAACATATTCAGCACCGCATGACGCCCCATACGGCTTGCCGTCACGCGGTCGCGAGCCGTCGGGCTGCCGCCGCGTTGGATATGTCCCAGTATCGTCACACGCGAATCAATGCCGGTCGCCGCACTGACATTTTGCGCCACCGTTTCGGCCTTGCCAAACCCCTCAGCGACGATAATCAAAAAGTGCGTCCGCCCGCGCGTCCGCTCGGCGCGAATTTTCTCAATCAATGTCTCTTCACACACATCGCTGTATTCCGGCACCAGCGTCGCCACCGCGCCCGTCGCAATGCCAACGTAGACTGCCAAATGCCCCGCATCACGCCCCATGACTTCAACAACACTGCACCGTTCATGGCTCTGCATGGTGTCGCGTAGCTTGTCAATGGCGTCAATCGCCGTGTTACAAGCTGTGTCGAACCCGATGGAGTAGTTGGTACAACCGATATCGTTGTCAATGGTCGCCGGCAAGCACATCATGTTGACACCCATACGCGACAAATCCAGCGCACCGCGGAATGTGCCGTCACCGCCAATAGCAACCACGCCGTCCAACCCTAAATATTTGCAGGCATTATAGCCTTTTTCCACGCCCTCGGGCGTAATAAACTCCTGGCAGCGTGCCGTAAACAGCGCCGTACCGCCCCGCGTCAGCAACCCGTTGACGTCGTTGCTTTTCAGTTCAATTACATCGCCGTTCAGCAGCCCATTATAGCCCCGGCGAATGCCCAAACAGTCAATATTGCGATGCCGCGCCTCACGCACAATGGCACGAATGGCCGCATTCATCCCCGGCGCGTCGCCGCCGCTGGTCAAAATCCCGATACGGTTCATTTATATAGCACCTCCAAGTCATATTGTCATATTATACTTGCCGCACGGCAATATGTCAAACAAGACATTTTCGACAAGCATTGACACCCCTTCGAATGCAGCAATTTTACTTCATACAGCACCTTATGATTGACAAAATCCACCAAGACAAAGGATATGCCCGCCAAGCAATGGTTAAAACTGAAGTAGTGTATGTGTTTTGATATTTCTGTAGCTGCACCGAATAAACATTTTCAGCAGTTTACAAGCCACCAATTTTCACAAACCCCTTGACAACCACTCCATCTTGTAATATACTGTCAGTCGCGCTTATTTTATTGTGAGTGCTATCCTTGCTGTCATCTATGACAGACATACGTCCATAAGGAGGTGTCAATATGGCACAAATCGAAGCAAAATACGAGAGCATTTTCATCCTCGACCCCACACTAGGCGAAGAGACGACACAAGAGCTGGTCAACAAGTTCAAGTCGCTTGCCGAAGCAAACGCTACATTGGTCAATGTAGACGAGTGGGGCAAACGCCGCATGGCGTATCCCATCAACGACCACCCCGAAGGCTATTACACACTGATGACGTTCACATCTAAGCCCGACTTCCCGGCCGAACTCAACCGCATTTATAAGATTACCGATGGCGTCATGCGCTATTTGGTCATCGCGGTGGAATAGGAGCATAGCGTATGTTAAACAAATGCATACTCATGGGTCGGCTGACCCGCGATCCGGTGCTGCGGCACACACAATCAAACACACCAGTGACATCATTCACACTGGCCGTCGACCGCTTCGGCAAAAGCAGCGAGCAAAAATCAGCTGATTTCATCGACATCGTCTGCTGGGAAAAACTGGCCGAATTTACCGCTAACTATTTCGTCAAAGGGCAGCTAGTGTCTATTGTCGGGCGCTTGCAACAACGCCAATGGGATGACAAAGAGGGCAATAAGCGCACTAGCTACGAAGTCGTCGCCAGCGAAGCGCATTTTGCCGAGCGTAAGCAGCAACAACCGCGCGATGATTACGGCAACCCTTATGCCACACCGTCGCAGCCTACCCCGCGCCCAAACAATGATTACTATGATAACCAGCCTGCCCCCGCGTCGCAGGCGCCGGTTGTCCCGGCTACCGATTCCACCGGCTTCACCGAGTTGATGGAAGACGACGGGCAATTACCATTCTAAAAGAAACTAAGCAATCACCACACCCTTAGACGACGCGCACCAAGCGTCCCTTGATTATAATTAAACCAAAGGAGAATCACACTCATGGATAATACAACTCCCGAAAAAGCTGAACGCCCCGCAGGCGAAACTCGTCCTGTGACAGATAGCCGTCCTGAGCGCTCGCCCCGTCCCGAAAGAGGTGAGCGCCCCGAACGCGGCGGATTTCGCCCACGCCGCCGCCGCAAGGTATGCCAGTTCTGTGCCGGCAAGGTACAGCACATTGATTACAAAGATGCCGCTAAATTGCGCACCTTTATGAGTGAGCGCGCCAAAATCCTGCCCTGCCGCATGACCGGCACCTGCGCCGCGCACCAGCGCCAATTGACAACGGCCATCAAAAGGGCTCGCCAAATCGCGCTGCTGCCCTACGTGGCCGACTAAAATTAATCCTTAAAAACAGGCATCGGACGGATGCCTGTTTTTTTGCAAATTTCCATCAATATTCTATTGCGATAATCACCTTTTTGTGGTATACTGACTGCAATTAAGAAAACAACTCACTACTTACAAGGGGGCATATCATGCTAACCGTCAAACCACGTTTCCAAATACGCCTGCTCGCCACTGCTTTCTGCATCGGGCTTGTCGTTTTTTCGACCTTTGGTATGATACGCCAACACATCCGCGCTAACATGGCAGCTGAAGAACGGTACGACCTTATTCAGCTCCACTCCCCACCGCCAAATATGACGGAGTGGGAGCCCGGCCGTGTGCCGGAAGCCGAGCCACCACCACCGGGATTAACGCGTGAACAAATCGTGGCACAAAACCGCCTGCGTTTTGCTGATATGTTGGCCATCAATCCTGACTTCCAAGGCTTCTTATACTTTCCGGGACAGCCTGACATGCACTGGCCTTTTGTCATGGGGCAGGACAATGATTTCTATCTCAACCGCGACTTCCACCGCCGAGTCACGCACTTCGGTGCTATTTTTGCCGACTATCGCGGTTATGACTACTTCGGCTGGAACAAGAACAATGTCCTTTACGGACACAACATGCGCGACGGGCAAATGTTCGGTCGTCTGTTGCGTTACGACTACAATATAGAGCATTTTAACAACTTCCCATTCATGATGACTGATGCTCTATCGGGCCATGATGCCTGGGTCATTTTTGCCGTCTACCGCGGCGAGGCGGAATGGGGCTACATTCAGCAAAACTTCGGCGATGATTATGAACGCTTGCAGTGGATGCTTGACGAAATCCAACGCCGCTCGCAAATCCAAGTCAATTTCGACGTCAGTGTTCATGATACATTCATTACGCTCTCAACTTGCGAATACGACTTTGAGGACGCACGTTTTGTCGTCCATGCCCGCCGTCTACGTCCCGGCGAAAGCGGTGAAAACGGCGCGTTTGCCGCCAACCCGCCTCGTGCTGAACGTAACACTAATATACAAGGCCCCAATATCACACTCATCGGGCTGGACGAGGTCAATCGCGATATGCTCCTGCCGACCATTTGGACTAATCCGCAACTGCGGCGGTATTTCTTAACCTATGTCAGCGAATGGGGCATTGAATATTACAGTTCCAATGACAATGTCCGCTGGCAGCCGCGCTTTTTAGCTTTTCGCGGTGAAATCAACATGCGGCGATTTACTTGGCTGTCAACTTTCCGCGACGGCCGCGATTACTGGATTGCTACCAATGGCTTAGACGGCGACACGCCGGGTATCAGCCTCCTCCATGCGCGCACACCAGCCGGCCCGTTTGAACGCCGCGGCGGCGCGATCACTCCGCAAGGTGTTGACGCACAATACCCGCTGCTCACTATGGTCGGTGGACGTATGCGCTTGGTTTATATCAATCGTTTCACCGGCCAAATGGAAGTGATCAATAGCAGCGGCGGCGAAGCGACCCGTATGATGGAAACGCCGGCTCACGCCCTATTGCGCCCCATGGCGCACTTTGCGGCTAACGGCGGATATTACCTCATATGGAGTGAAGTCATCCACCGCGTCGAAAATACAGGTGCCGGCTTCCAAAATGTCACGCACCGCAATGTGTTTATTGCCTTCAGCTACAACGGCGTTGACGAATGGCAAGAGCCTGTCGTTTTGCCGTTGCAGGAAATTGAACGTTTAGTGATTTATCAATCAACACGTGGCGAACGCCGTATGCTCATCCAATCACTAGACGGTAGTCTACGCGACCAGCTGTTCAACAACGCCTGGTTGCCATCGTCACGCCCACCGATTGCAGAACAAACACCCGAGCCAACACCGACACCCGAACCCGAGCCAACCCCAACACCGACACCCGAGCCAACCCCAACGCCAACACCCGAACCCGAGCCAACCCCAACGCCAACACC
>WRAI01000028.1 GCA_009780275.1 Oscillospiraceae bacterium
AGACCCCTCTCTGTCGAGTGATGATTAAATGTAGTGTTCTGGCGGGTTTGCGGGGCGCGGCTGGCTTTGATTATTTATATTAACTGGCGTATGTAATTAGTACACTTTGGGCACAAGGTTATTTTATAATTTTGACTTGCTGTACGGGCGTTTTTCGTCAGTTCTTCTCATAAGATAGTCAACACTTGTATTATAGTAATCTGCAAGCTCTGCCAACGTAGATGGAAAAATTTTTATTTCTCGTGTTTCATATCTCGCATAGGTTGCTTGTCTTACATTGAGTAATTTTGCCAATACTTCTTGCTTGATGTCATTGTCTACCCTTAAATCTTTAATTCGTAAATGCATTTTTATCACCCCGAAGTGAATACTAACAATACAATTACAAAAAATGTCGTTTTATACGTAATACGTATAATTTTCTATATACACCCAATTGCGCAAAAAAAGAATGGTAGCCCATTCTTTTTTAATCTTTGTTAAACTCAACATTTGTTATCGTTGTAATGCCAGGTAGTCTCCCGCCTTGCTTTTCGTGAAATATTGTAATTCTGTCAACGAAGTTTACTAGAAATTGTCTTCTTTCTGAATTGTTTAGCCACTCCCAGTTTTCTTTAAGGTTTTTAATAATGCACTCTTTCTTAATGGTTATTTCTTCATCTACAAGATTTTCAACTTGCCCCAATGTAGAAGATATTTGATTTTTTTCTTTTTCAACTGCTTTTTTAACCTCTATATAATTGTCAAAATCAATTTTATTATCTATGTATAAATCTAATACTTCTTTTTCTTTTTGTTCTAGCTTCCTACATTGCCTTTGAAGGTCTTTGACAAGGTCAATATTTTGCTCTTTAACTTCTTTTTTTACAACAAGTTGAATTTCATCTAAGGTATCAAAATCACCAATACTGCCAATATACTCGCTGAATGCTTTTTCAACATTTGTGTGCTTTATTCGGCAAGCATCACATTTTTTTCTGTAACGATTATTGCAAAGATAAGAGCCGGGCAGAGCCTTGCCACTTTCGTCTTTCTTACTCCCTGAATGTACGCCTAATTTGTCCCCGCATTTGCCACATATCAAAACACCTGCAAAATAGTGTTCTTCCTTTGGGTGCTTTTTATAAACCTTAGTAGATATTTTCTTAATCAAGGCTTGTGTTTCAATATACGTCTCCTCTGATATTATGGGTTGATGTACGCCTTGCGCCTCAAAACTTCTCTTTTCGTCATATTGCGCATATCTGACATTTCCTATATAGTTGCAGTTCGTTAAAACATTTTTTACACTTCTTGCATACCAAACCGAATCAAGTTTGGTTGGTATTTTCCTAGTGTTCAAATTTTGAGCTATGTCAAAAAAACGCATATGTCGGTTTAAGAACATATCGAAAATTTCTCTTACAATAGTTGCTTCTTTTTCATTGATTGTTTGTATTTTTTGCCCTTTTGCTCTATCATAACCATAACTTGATACTCTGCTTGCTAGTGTATATCCCTCGCTTGCTTTTCTTTCAAAGCCGACTCTTGTTCTTTCGGCAATATTTTCTCTTTCAAATTCTGCAAAGATACCAATAATTTTGATAAACATACGCCCTGTGGCTGTTTGTGTGTCGATACTCTCGGTTAGGGAATTAAAGCTACAATCGTATGTATTGAACAATTCAATTAGATTTATTAAATCCGCAGTATTTCGGGTTAGACGGTCAATCTTAAAAACAAGAACATTTTTAACCTGTCCTTTTTTTATATCTTCTATCATTTCATTGATTGCTGGACGCTCAGTGATATTTTTCCCGCTAATACCCTCGTCCATATAGATTTTATAAACTGACCATTCCTTAATTCTTACAAAATCTTTTAATTTTTGCTCCTGCGCTCTGATGGAAAAGCCCTCTTGTGCTTGTTCTTCTGTTGACACCCTAACATAAATACCTGTCTCTAACACTGCAAATCCGCTCCTATCAATTTTTTTTGATAGGGGGTTTGTTTTTTTCTCGCATTTTTCTTGGTATGGACGTTTTTATAAAAAAATTCAACATTTTAATCTGTAATTCTTTTGGTAATGTTAATTTTTCTTTTTCCATGCATTCACCCCAACAAATAAAACATCTCATTCAATTTTATTTGTTACCTTGGTGAATATTCCAAAAATATACGAGTTCCGTATAATAAATTGCTTACACAATTTATTACGTTAGAGTGGCATTATTTGCGCTCTGCCATGTCCGATTATTTTGTACGGCTTATGTTATAAATTAAGTGTTGCAAAATATCGTACGATATGATATAATGCCGCTATAATTACACACGAGGAGGGTCCATCATGGCTTACACGATTAACGACGATTGCATCAACTGCGGTATTTGCGAACCTGAATGCCCCGTCTCATGCATCAAGCCGGGCGATGGCAAGTACGTCATTGTTGCCGAAGAGTGCATTGATTGCGGCGCGTGCGAGGGCTGCTGCCCCACCGATGCCATTAAAGCTGGCTAAATTAATCATTAAAAAGCCGCCTTGAATGGGCGGTTTTTTTGTTTCTTCTGCGATTCATGTAACAACCATCAAGCGTTTTCATATACTTATGTTGTGGGCTTTGCAGAAAAATACGGCCGCTGTTTCGGAAGGAGAAAAATTGTATGTTTATGCCAATCTTTTCGGGGTTGATTGTGTCTGTCGACGCTTTTTTTATCGGGCTGTCACTCGGGTTGCAGAAAAAATGTAAATTCTTGCACCTTGCTAGCATCAACGCGTTTCTGCTAGGACTGTGTGTTCTCGGCTTTTTGGTTGCGGGGCAAATTTACGAACTCATCCCATTTGACCCAGACTTGCTGGTCGGCTTTGCTTTTATTGCGCTGGGACTTTGGTATATTATACATTACTTTGCCTCTGAGCATATTAAACGCCGCCGCAAGAGCATGAACGAAGAGCCGTTGGTGCTGAAGGCCATTATCCCCGTTGGCATCATGATGAGCCTAGAAGCCATGATAATTACTATGGGCATTACCCTTGTCTTCCAGCCCAATTCAACATTTGTCATCCCACTTACGATCGCGCTGGCACATTTTGGCTACTCGGCATTATCATTTAGCTTGGCAAGAACCAAATACGTCAAGCGCATCCCCGTCATTGTCAGCCATGTTGTTTCCGGGTTAGCGCTGATTGTCTACGGATTGTTGGCATTGTTTGTAGAATTTGGGATGTAGACTTTTTATAAAAGTTTTGATTGACAAGCACAGCTTGATGTGTTATAGTATCCATTGCGCCTTAAAAGTCTCTATATTCGCGACATAAGTGCTTCTTTATGGCCCGGTAGTTCAGTTTGGTTAGAACGCTAGCCTGTCACGCTAGAGGTCGAGGGTTCGAGTCCCTTCCGGGTCGCCACGTCGGAGCAAAGTGCGCTATACTCCGTTTCCCTTGTATAAAAGGAAAACTATGTCCGCTCCCTTGCTCCTCCTTTTCCTCGCGAAATAAGTTTCGCACGGGTTGGACGAGGGATGCGGCGAAATTTGCTTCTGTGGCGCAGGGGTAGCGCACCCCCTTGGTAAGGGGGAGGCCGCGGGTTCAAATCCCGCCAGAAGCTCCATGAAACCCGCTAACCATGCGGGTTTTTGTTTTTCTTACCCACTTCAATATTTTCGATTTTGTAATGCAAATGTACCTGATTTGCATGTTGCTAATGTCAAGCGAAAAAACCACCACAGTATCTAAAAGAAAAAGCGGCCATTCGTGATGGCGAACAGCCTAAAAACAAGGCGCAACTAAAAGAGCCCCGGCCTATTTTTGAATTGTCAGCCGGTCATATCTTGGCCACTTTTTCTATTGTACTATGCAGCAGCGTGAGAACACGCAAGACACAAAGGCTGCAATGCCGCACATTACAAAGTTGGCAAAGAAGTACGCGGCGCAAGCGAGCGTGAGGAAATCCGCAAGCTACGAGAGTCTAAAAACCGCTCATGCTTGACGAGTGAGGACTGGGCAGCCGTTTGCAATATTTAAGCTTAATTGACTGACCATTCAAATTAGAGGGCAATGGCCCAGAAAAGAGCACGGCATCAAACCCGTGTCTTTTTGCGTCAAAAGCGTGGCCAATATAAGTTGTTTCTTGCTCTTATCGCCATGTGATTACCGGCCCTGTCTAATGGGGCGGAGCATATATTCCTCAGAGCCAACCGTCATATTTATTTACACTTGCAAGTTATGACATCATCTGGTATAATTTGTAACAATATGTAACTGGATTCTATGGCAGAGGAGGGTGTAACATCTATGTGCAAACGCATACTGTCATTTGCGCTTGCAACGCTTATGTTCTTAGGCGGCACGGCGTATATCAACGCGCCGCAAGCCAATGACATTGTAGCGGCAACCACGAACTTTATCATCTGCAACCCCTACGAGGATGTAGACTGGGACGAGTGGAGCGCACATCGCGCTTCACTGCATGTGCATACCCCCAATTCAGACGGCCGCTATTTCCCGTCTTTTCGTCACGCGTTGCTCGACCATTTCCAAAAAGGCTACGATATTATCGCTATGACCGAGCATTGGGCAGTGACACCGGCACTTGACCAACGGCCGTGGACATTTGGGGTGAGAGAGGATATACGCAGATACGATAACCATGCGGCATGGCCGGGCATTTATCCCCCTCTGCCAAGGTTTAATTTTGAATACTTATCCTCGGCAGAAAGGCAGGAGTTTTATACCGGCGCGGGACGCTTACATACACTCCCGCTTGTTTCATCGCAATGGCAGCATGAGCGCGGCACTCGCGCCCAAACACCCGGTATGATCGGCATTCCAAACAGCAGTGAGCAATCCCATGGCCATCATATCCTCACCTATTGGGCACCGATAAACAGCATGCCCTACTGGGGTTCAATGCCATCCGGAAGATTCAGAACATCGGGTGCGCCGGGGCTTGGCGAAGACTGGTTGGAATATGCGTTATTGCAGCGCACACTGGCCGTTGACGGGCTTGCCGTACTGGCGCACCCCGGCCGTCACACAGGCGGCGATGGCGGCTCACTGCGCTGCCCCGATGACGGTGCGCGTGTGTCCAACACTGGCATCGTATACGACCGCTATGTTGAAATGTTCCGCCGTTTCCCTAACGTCGTCGGCATGGAGATTTTCAACAGATTAGACGACGAGAGCCGCAGTGACCGCATACTGTGGGACAATATCTTGCAGCAGACCATGCCCCACGGGCGCAATGTTTTTGGCTTTGCCAACGACGACAGTCACGGCAATTTGGCGGTTGGCTATCACTGGAACATGTTTTTTCTGCCGCCTGTACCGCCTGAATCCAGAGCCGACGCCGTGCGCCATGCCGTGGAAACAGGCGCTTTCTACACCGTTGCTCGTGTTGACCGACGCTTGAGGATTAACCACGAGTTGCCCGATGGCAATCTAATGCCCGATGGCGCCGGCGATGCCACAACAGTACATCTGTGGGAATTGCCCGAACCGCCGGGCATTGAACGCATTGAGGTCGGCGCGGACAGCATTACGATTGACGCTGTGCGCTACAATGAAATCCAGTGGATCGGCGGTGATCCGAACGGCGGCGGGCGTGTCATACATACCGGCTCAACGCTGTATTTAGACGATGTCTGGGATGACATCACAAGCAATTATGTCCGCGCACAAATCCTCTATCGGTATGACATTGATGAAGATAGTTACGTTTTCCTCAACGGCGTTGCCATGACGCAACCCTTTGGTGTGCGAGTCGCCCCAATCGCCCCTAACACCCTCACCGGCTTTACACCGCTACCTGCCGTGATTAACGCACACTGCTACGCCGCGCCAACGGCTTTGGCGTTGGGATTGCCGGGCAGCACGTCAATTCAAACAAGCCGCGCCCACAGCTTTGTCTACGCACATATCAACTGGGATTTGAGCGATGTCCATACCGTCAAATGCGGCCAAATCTTTGTCGTCAACGGTCAGCTTGAACTGCCGCGCGATGTTGACGGAATTGTCGACAATCTTGATTTAAATGTCACGATCACAGTCAATGTCGTATGCCGCCTGTGGCACTATGACAGCAACCCCAACAGTTGGGCTGTTGATTATCTGGTCAATGCCTGTTATCGCAATATGATTTCGCGTTGTGTGTTACAAAGCAGTGTTTGGCGCGAGGGCATTCCTCGATTTTATATCGCTGATTTGGCGGCGCGGTTTATCGAAACACACACGGGGATGAGTATCGGCGCGTTTGTGGCATCACGTGACCCCGATGCTTTGCGTGAAGTTCCATTTGACGATAACACCGACCCCGATGTGATCGCATTGGCACGGCTGGGTGTTATTCTCGGCCAAGAGTCATACCAATGGGAAGGCCTCCGCTTTAATCCGCATGGCTTAATCGATCGCCAAAGCGCGGCGGTGGTACTGGGCCGATTGGTTGAATTGTTTGACGGCGAAGTGCCGGAGGTTGGCGCGATTTCGCAGGATGATTTGCCATTTGATGACGCAGTACCCAGCTGGGCGAGGGGCAGCGTATACTTCTTGTACCATCAGTCACCGCGTATTTTGAGCAACACCAACAGCCATCGGACAGGCCAACCGGGGGCTGACCCCAACAATCCGAATTATAACCGATATCTGTTCTCGCCGCAAATGACATTCCAAAATCAAATGATGGTGATGGCGATGGTACGGACGCTGAATGTATTGGCCGGCGGCACCCTTTCGATTGATTTTGCACAAAATTTAAGCTATATTCAAATCAACAACAGCGATGGGGAGGATAAAGACATGAAAAAGGTCGTATGCACACTCTTGGCTTGTGCCATGCTGTTTGCCATGACACCGGCAACAGGCGGGGCAGAGGCGACGCTTGTCACGTCCGGTGTTGTCACCGAAAACGGCAGCAACTTGCCGTGGCGTCTGTACAGCGACGGCGCGCTGATTGTGGACGAGGGATTTATTGAACGAATTGAATTGACTTATTACACACGACACAGCCCTTGGATTAATTTTCGTGATCATATCGTCACAATCACATTCACCGGCCCGGTCACCGGCGGAAATTCATTGGCATCCTTATTTGCCCATCTATGGCGTTTGGAAGAAATAGAGGGGCTGCATTACTTTGACTTAAGCAATGTGACCGAGATAAGCGCCATGTTTCGATTTGATCCTTACTCCGGCCCCGGTTGGGGTGACCGTCAAGGCTCACGCTTGACAAGCCTTGATTTGTCTGTTTGGGATGTCAGTAATGTGACGCACATGGGCGGCGTGTTCTGGGGCGCAAACAGCTTGACTGACCTCAATATATCGGGCTGGGATACAAGCAATGTAACGACTATGATTAGGATGTTTCAAGGCATAAACAGCCTGACAAGCCTTGATGTATCGGGTTGGGATACGAGTAATGTGACGAATATGCACTATATGTTTACCGGCGCAAGCAGTCTCACATATCTTGATGTATCCGGCTGGGATGTCAGCAACGTAGTGGGGATGACCGGGATGTTCGGCGGCGCAAGCGGTTTGACGCATCTTGACGTATCCGGCTGGGATGTCAGCAATGTGACGAGTACGTCAAGTATGTTCAGTGGTGCAAGAGGCCTAACAAGCCTTGATTTATCAAGCTGGGATACGAGCAGTGTGACGAATATGAGTTTCATGTTTCGTAATGCGGATAATTTGCGAAAGCTAATCCTGGGTGAGGATTTTATATTTGGGTCGAATGTATGGATTCCCGCCGGAAACTGGCAAAACGTGGGCAGCGGCACGATCGCCAACCCGCAAGGCGCGTTCACATTCACAGCGGCAGGACTGGCAATGAACTACAACGGCGCAATCCACGCCGATACTTGGGTACGAGCGCCGCACCCCGTCTACCGCTATGACAACAACCCCAACAGTTGGGCGCGCGAATATCTCGAACGCGCCTATGACGATGGGCTCATTTCCCCGCGCGTACTTGAAAACAACAACTGGCGCGACGGCATCCGGCGCGTTTATATCGCTGATTTGGCCGCGCGGTTCATTGAAATGCATACAGGTGAGAGTATCAGTGATTTCGTAGCGGCGCAGAGCAGCCTTTACCCTGTACTCTTCACCGACACCGCTGATGTCTATGCGCTGTACCTGGCGCAACTGGGCGTCATGCTGGGCGTAGAGTCATACCAATGGCCGGGTGTAGAGTTCCGCCCGAATGACTATATCGACCGACAAAGCGCGGCGGCACTGTTGGGGCGGCTGCTGGCGTTATTCGATGGCGAAGTGCCGCCGTTGGGCGCGATTTCGCAAAGTGATCTGCCGTTCCAAGACGCCGTTCCGAGTTGGGCGAGAGGCTCGGTATATTTCCTGTATAACCAAGCGCCAAGCATTATGAGGAATACGAGTTCGGTCGAGGGGATGTACCTATTCGCGCCACGCATGCAGTTCCAGTGCCAGAAAATGGTGATTGCGCTGGTGAGGGCGTTGGATGTGTTGAGCTAGGAGGCTGACAACATGAAAAAAATCGTATGTACACTCTTGGCTTGTGCCATGCTGTTTGCCATGACACCGACAACGGGCGTGGCGGCGGCAACTGTCGTTGAATCCGGCGTTATCACTGAAAGCGGCAGCAACTTACCGTGGCGTCTGTACAGCGACGGCTCATTGGTGGTAGATAGCGGAACGATTGACAGAAGCGGTACAGTCCAAAAGCCCTTGGATTGACTACCGCGATGATATTATCACGATTCGGTTTACCGGCCCGATTGTTGGCATATCGTCATTGAGCCGTTTGTTCGATAGATTGTTGCGAGTAACACATATAGATGGACTGCATTATTTTGATGTAAGTAATGTGACGGATATGTCATTTATGTTTTACAGGGTAAGGAGTGTATTAAGTCTTGATTTGGCAAACTGGGACATGAGTAGCGTGGAAAATATGGGGTATATGTTCCACGGCACATGGGCCTTAACGCACCTTGATGCATCCAATTGGGATACGAGCAATGTTGTGAATATGAGAAGTATGTTTAGCGACGCATTAGGTCTGGTGTACATTGACGCATCTGGTTGGGACACCAGTAGCGTGAGAGATATGACAGGAATGTTTAGCGGAGCGATAAATTTGAAAACCCTTGATGTTTCCGGTTGGGATACGAGCAATGTAGTGAGTATGGATGATATGTTTAACAGAGCAATAAGCTTGACGTATCTTGATGTATCTAATTGGGATACCGGCAATGTAAGCCAAATGGCCAGAATGTTTAGTCGTGCAAGTAGCCTTACGCGATTGGATTTATCGGGTTGGGATACCAGAGCCGTGTATGAGGCTGCAGGTTCAGTTTGGCATATGGGCGCTATATTTTATGGCACAACTAATCTGCAAGAACTCGTATTGGGTGAAAAATTTATTTATTCACCGGGTTGGTCGTTGCTTGGCGAGGCACTCTCCGGGCTTGCAGAGGGACCATGGCAAAATGTAGGTCGTGGCTCAGCAATTAATCCATGGGGTGAGTTTGCGCTTAACGGCGAATACTTGATAGGGAATTTCAATGGCGCAATCCATGCAGACACTTGGGTGCGAGATGCCGTGCCGCCTAACGATTGGGCGCATGAATATATTGAACACGCCTTTGACTTAGATTTCCTCTCGCCCCGTGTGCTGAACACGCATTGGCGTGACAGTATTCCACGTATTTACATCGCTGATTTGGCGGCGCGGTTTATCGAAGTGCATTACGGTGAGAGCATTGCAGACTTCGTAGCGTCACGTGACCCGAACACATTGTACAGCATTCCGTTCACCGACAGCACCGACCCCGACGTGCTTGCCTTAGCACAACTCGGCGTCATTCGTGGCGCGTCGTCTTACCGGTGGGAGGGCGTGCAGTTCCGGCCATATGATTTAATAGACCGCCAAAGTGCCGCGGTATTGCTTGGCCGTTTGGTGGCGCTGTTTGACGGCGAAGTGCCGACAAGCATAGCACAAGACGATTTACCGTTCCAAGACACCATTCCCAGTTGGGCGCGAGGTTCAGTACATTTCTTGTATCACCAAACGCCCAGAATCATGAGTAATACAAGTTCACAACCGAGCGTATATCTTTTCTCGCCGCAAATGCAATTCCAAACGCAAATGATGGTCATCGCCATGGTGCGGACGTTGGATGTGTTGAGCTAGACGGCGGCGAAATTTCGCCGCCCGCTTATCATGCCCGGAAATGAGAAACGAAAAAGTCATAGACTTCGCTTTCTCTCAGCTGTTCAAGAGCTTTACTGTATAAAGCTCTGACCTGCCTTGTCTTGATGCCGGTGGCGGCACTGATTTGTTCATTGGTTTGCGGAGAGTGACCACCCATGCCTAGCTTTCTTTGAACTACTTCGCGCATGTCATCGGGCAAACTGGCTGTCAATGACAATGATAAAATGTAGAAAAGTGGCGAACAAAATAAATGAGGTGAAGCTGCTTATGAAGACATATACAGAATATACGCAAGAGCTTTTCAAGCGAAGCGGCGCGTCGAGCAGTAAATCAATAGCCTTTGAGGTGAGAGACAATAGCACCCAGCAAGATGGAAGTGAAGAATTTAGTTGATACTCGAGTAAAGAAAAAGTCATGACGCCAAAAGAAAAGGCCAATACATTCATTCTATCCTGTGTTACGGCGGACGATTACCCCATCGACAAAATTTGAAGGAGCAGAAAGTGGATAGACCAACAAAATCTTATGATCAAGTCAAAGCAATGCTTGGGCAAGCAAGCTCGGCCTGGGAAAAACTGACCGGAGCGATTCGCTATCATTACGTCATGGATGAAAATTGGGCGGAAGGCAACTCTACACACAAACATTATAACAATTTATATTTTAAGCGCGGCGGCAAAACGCTGGTTATGCTTTGTATTCGCGAGGGGTACTTTATAGCTTGCGTTGTGTTTGGTAAAGAGGAACGAAAAAAGTTTGATGAGCAAAGAGAAATGTTTGGCGAGGCGATTTGTGAGGAATATGATGAGGCCGAAACATACCATGACGGTAAATGGCTTGGCTTTGATGTTCACAATGAATCGCTGATTGAAGATATTGTCAACCTGCTTCAAATTAAGCGCAAGCCCAATCGCAAAACTTTGCCAGAAAATTTAGAAATGTGCGGTAGGCTTGATATAGGTTTATCTCATGAGGACATCACGAACATTATTATAAATGCCGCAATTCAATAGATGGGGAGAATCAAATATGAAAATCAATAGAGTCACTGCCGGTGTGCAAATAAGAGGGGATTACCAAAAATGTTTTGACTTTTACACACAAAAACTAGGCTTAGTGCCAATTTATGGTGACGAGCATGGGCCATACACGAGCTTTGCAGACCAAAAAGGCGGCGAACCTTTTTTTGCGCTTTATGCCGCTAAAGATGCAAGTGAACGCTTGGATGAATATGTTCTCCCAAGCAATGTCGAGTCTTCTGACACGCTCACAGCAGTCTTTCATACAACGAATTTCTACAGCGATTATAACCGCTTGCTTGAAGCGGGCATAACATTCATCGGCATGAAGAATTTTGCCAATGACGGCTTCGACTTCAATATGGCTTATTTCAGAGACCCCGAAGGAAACTTACTTAGCTTGGAAGATGGTGGTGTTTGAGCTCAAACGATTCCAACTTTGAATAAGAGGAATTTACCAACGAATTTACATCCGCTTGTTTTAACATTAAGCACATATTGCACAAACAACAATCTTTTGATATACTGATGGCAATTATGCCCAAATCTGAAAGGAGCACCCAGCGATGCGCAGAATTCTCTTGCCTTTGGCCTTTTTGCTTGTCATGTTGATTTTCATTGGCTGCAACAACGATACTGATAACGACCCTGTTGATATATTGCCGGCTTTTGAGCCTGTCAACGTCTTTCGTATGTCAAGCGTAGCAGATGTAACCAACGATGATGGCGTGCGCATCTATTACATGCGCGCACCCTTTACTGACACATACAGCATTACCGCAAACGAAGCAACTGTTACCATCGACGACGGCGAAACAATTATAGTACGCGCAAGCCATGCGTTCACGGTCGATTTAGAAGCTGATGCCGTATACAGAGTTACTGTTGAGACCAATCACGACAAAGAGCGGTTTTCATTGATCGTTTGGGCGCAAAACAACTTAATTACACTGCCTTACGAGAATCTCTTTACCGTTGACCCGGCTTCGTTTGACGTGTACGGTGATTCTGACGTTGACCCGATGGCACCGGCTCAAATCGATTATCAAAAGCGACAAGGCGGCACGTTTATTTTTGCAAACAATCCTGAGTTTTTGCAACCCGAAGACATCGGCGCAGCTTTGATTCGCAATGAAGTGACGGGCGATGTGCATTTTACCATTCAGTATGCCAACTGGACGGGCGCACCAATTTATCTGGGGTATCAGCTCAAAAATGAGAGTGACAGCGATGTGTATATTACAATAACAAATATCGGCTATGTCGCGGGCGGTACATGGTTTGGACAACGTGCTTGGTACAACCTGTACAATACACATTTCCCGCTGCCTGACGATTACTTCACGCATCCCGAGCGATATTATGCCGATTACGCCTATGAGGACTATCACCCACGCGTATTTCAACCTAAAACAATTCGCCTCCCACCCGGTGAATACTTTTATGCCATGGGCGGCACAAGTGCCGACGCTTATTTAAATCTGAATATTGACGATACCGCCGATCAACCGCTGGCAGACAGGGCCTGCGCCAACGGCACAGTGCTGTTTACCGTGACGGGCGGCTATGTTACGAGTACATTTTACGTTTACACCGACTATGAGCAAGTGCGTGCCAATCCGCCCGAACAAGGCTATGTTGTCGTCCGTAACGGCCTCGACCACAGCCCGCAATATTTGGGCATTGCCGACCATGCCGGTTTGGTGGAAAACAACATGACCTGGACGTTTAATGACCAAACCCGCAACGGGTTCTTGCCCGTGACATTCACCAACCATTTTGACCCAAATGCGGATAATATCACCACGCCGTTTACACCGTTCAATAACACTGAAAATCATGTTGCCTCGCGCAACAATTGGATTACGCACTTAAATCCACAGAATTATCACGCCGCAGTTGGCACGGATATGTTTGGATTACAGAGCGTAACAACGGACGGGCGCACCGTGACGATCGATAACAACCACACCAACGGTGCGGGTGACCCTGCCAACCTCGGCAACTGGATGATTATCTATCACGAAAACTACACATTTGTCAATCAGGGTAGCGCGGCGCGAACGGTGCGACTGAGCTTGATGGAGGGCGGCAGTTTGGCGATACTGGTTCGCAACGCCGACGGCAGTGTTCGGCAAGCGGCGTTTACCGCCAGTTTTGATAGAGCAGGAACGCGTGTTAATGGGCCGTTTACCTATGACCTTGTTGTGCCGCCAAACAGCGTGGAACAAATTACGCTGGAGTTTGTGTTGGTTGCCTGTTCGTTCGGCAATGTTGACCACTCTGTTCGCTTAGGCGATGAGGATGGGTTCCCGGAAAGAAGGCGGCAGGGGTAACAAAAGGACTCCTGTAAAATTTATTTTTTCAGATGCAACTTTTCAAGGTGTTTTCTAAGTGTTATCATTGGAGGTGCATGCATAATGAATTTTATTAAACGGGCAACCACAAGCATTGTCAGAAAACCGGGCAAGATGGCGATACTGTTGGCATTGGTTTTCGTCTTGGGAAATGTGATCGCCGGCTCAATTTCCGTTGAACAATCGGTGCGAAATACTGAATCCGCGGTCTTGGGGGGCATTACTCCCGTCGCGACATTAGAAGTGGATTGGCAAGCCATTGAGGAAAAGCACAGTTTTGGGGATATTGACTGGGGCGATGCTGAAGCTATAGCAGAGCGTGACAGAATCATGAGTGAATATACTCTAACCGCCGAGAGAATCGAGATGTTAGGCGCATTGCCCTCGGTGGAGTTTTTTGACTATAGCAATCGAGCCGTGCTTGCAAGTTGGGATATGCAAAGATATTATCCCGAAGAAGCGTTGTCCATGGGCTTTGCTCCACCATCAGGAGATTGGGCAGAACATTTTACTTTACATGGTAGTCAAACCGGCGATGTATTGGATCTTAGGATGGGACTTATTGAGATTGTTGATGGTCGTACGTTAAATGCCCAAGAAATAGAGCAAGGCGAAAACGCAGTGCTTGTTTCGAGAAATTTCGCTGACCTTAATCACTTGTATATCGGTGCCATCTTTGTTTTAGAGCATGAAGTATTTGAAGACGATATGGTTTATCGCGCAAGTTATAATATGGAAGTTGAATTGCCCGACATAGATATAGAAATGCCAAGCGTGCGGCCGCCCGATCGGACAAGAACGATAGAGTTTGAATTTACTGTTGTTGGCATTTATGAACCTGTCGTCGCATCCGGCTTTCAAATTCAAGCGGGCGATTGGCAGGCCATCGCTTTCGCAATGGAGCAACATAATAAAATTTACACATCCAACAGAGCCGTTGGAATAATCAGCGAACTTATCTCGATTTCGGAAGCGTTAACACCGTTTTTCGTATTTAGAAATGCCGAAGGGTTAGATACATTCACCCGTGATACCGTCGCGCTTTTGGGCGACTATTATAGAGTTATGAATAATATGAGAGGCATTTCAGATGTTGTTGCGCCTATGAGAAACATGTCCCGATTGGCGAACATCATCCTTTACGTAGGTATTGGCGCGTCGTTGATTATACTCAGCTTATTGGTCACACTCTTTTTAAAAGACCGCCGCAAAGAAATTGGCATTTATCTCGCGTTAGGAGAACGCAAAACCAAAATCGTAGGGCAAATCCTTGCCGAGGTGCTAATCGTTTCCATCTTGGGCATTGCGCTCTCTCTGTTCAGCGGCAACTTGCTCGCCGGCCAGCTTTCCAACTCTATGATTGAGGATGCTGTTATCGCGCAGCAAGAAGAACCCGGCGACGACTCTTGGAGTTGGGAGCCGGACCCGTTGGCTGAAGCAGGTTTCAGGGTTGAAATAACGCTTGAGGATTTGCAAGAACAATATAATGTGTCTCTGGGAGCAGAGATTGTTTTATTTTTCTTCTTAGCTGGGCTTCTTACGGTATTGCTGTCAACATTGATACCTATTTTGTATGTTTTAAAGCTTAATCCGCGGAAAATTTTAATGTAGGAGGCAACAATATGGCTTTGATTGATGTAAATAACATTAACTATTTCTATCAGGACGGGGACATCAAACGCTATATTCTCAACAATATTTCCTACTCTTTCGAGCGGGGTAAATTTTACACGATTTTCGGGGAATCCGGTTCAGGCAAAACGACATTTTTGGCGATATTAAGTGCACTTGATCAGCCAAAATCGGGCAATGTCTGCTACGAAGGGGTCGATATCAACAAAATCGGACTGAATACATACCGCCGCAATAAAATCAGCATTATTTTCCAGCAGTACAACCTTGTGCCCTATATGACTGCAGTGGAAAATGTGCGCACGGTCATGAGCATAACCGACAACACACTGCCCAGCGATTTGAATGAAGTTGCTTACAATTTACTGGATTACATAGGGATTACGAAAGACCGTGCTGACCGCGTTGTCAACAAACTTTCGGGTGGTGAGCAACAACGCGTAGCCATCGCTCGCGCTCTTGCGACCAATGTTGATGTAATATTGGCGGATGAGCCTACCGGCAACTTAGACGGCGAGATGGAGTCTGAAATCGTGCAAATCTTTAAGAAACTGGCTCACGAGCATAATAAGTGTATCATCGTTGTTTCCCACTCGAGTCAAATTGCTGCTGAAGCCGATGAGGTCATCACGCTGAAGAAGGGTAGGTTTGAACCTCACAACAATGCTAATTCTCCAAGCACAGAAAGCACCGATTCTGCGGTTAATGAATGAGGTGTGTAGATAAGGAGCAAAGAACATGAGCGATTTTCTAAATCAATTTAGTAAAGATAGTTATAAGCGCGCTCTCATAGAGACGCCGATCGTCAAAACAGAGCCCGAGCGGCAGGACATTGGTATTCAAGGGCCAGTTCATGATGTCGAGGTTGATAAGACGTTTCATCGTGCCCGACTCATCAAGTATCTTTTGATAGTGATCGCAGTCATCGCTGTTTGCGTGACAGGGTTTTTATTGTACCGTTCGGCCAATAGAGTGGAGATAAAGCCGCTTGTGGGGCTCAATCTTAGCGAGGCCAGAAGCTGGGCACTCAGAAATCGGGTCGAACTCAATATCAGTTATGTATTCGATTTGGAAAACGATCAGGATATTATTATCGAGCAATCCCCTGCATCCGGTGGCAGAATACAGCGCGGCTCGCTGCTCGACATTGTTGTCAGCAATGGACCCGATCCGCATGAAATATTACTTCTTCCCGACTTCAGCGTGATGACAACTGCGCAGATACGTGATTGGAGAACCGAATACAAAGTCAACAACGCCAATATCGTCCAGGAATACAGCAACACAGTAGAACAAGGGCGATTTCTGCGATTAGAATTTCCGAGCGATATGGTCAATGAATCAAATTACACGCGCAGTGATATGATGGTGATTGTCATGTCGCGTGGTGAAGAAGAGGTGCTCAGAGATATTACCGTACCTAATTTTGGCGGCAGGAGTAGAGAAGACGTGGAAAGCTGGTCAGAAGACAATCGCATTAGAGTAACTTTCGAAGAAGAACCATCGCAAGACATTCAGAAAGACCACGTGGTTTCGCAGAGCATTGCCGCCGGTGAAAGAATTGCTGCCGACTACGAAATGACAGTCATCCTCTCTATGGGTGCTGGGGTTGAGGTTCCTGATTTCAGCAGCATTTCCATGAATGATGCCGAGACATACGCAGAATTAGACGTAAATGTCATTTCAAGATATAGTGCGACAATTGCTTTTGGCAGGTTTGTTTCGCAATCCGTTGCCGCCGGCACCAGGCTCTTTAGCGAAGCTGAGAGAGTTGATGTTGTGTATTCTCTGGGACAGCCCTTTATTAAAGACCTGATCGGTAGCTTGGAAAGTGAGTTGCCTTCATATTTTTATGAATTCAGCGCGAATGGTGCAAACATCACCTATACAAAAACCTATATCGACAGCAGCGCTCCAAGGGGCTCTATTGTTTCGGCTACCCATAGGAGTGAGTTTGTGGGCTTGACGCTTAATGTGCATTTCACAATCAGCCGCGGGAACCTTGCGCCGGAAGTACCGGAAGAGCCTGATTTCCCTTGAGTGCCGAATTGGTTGTTAAGATGAAACTGTCAGGAGCACCAAAAAACCTATGATAAAACCAGAATTACTAGCTCCAAGCGGCAATTTCAAAACGCTTGAAGCGGCAGTTACTGCCGGTGCAGACGCTGTCTATTTGGGCGCAAGTAAATTTTCGGCACGTGCCTTTGCGGGGAATTTTGACACTCATGAACTTGGACTGGCAGTGAAGTATGCAAGCAACCATAATGTGAAAACATATCTTGCCATCAACACGTTATTGACCGACCGTGAACTGAAAGAAGCTCTTGAAATTGCAGACTTCGCCTATAATTCAGGCGTATCGGCGTTTATTGCGCAAGATTTGGGCTTGGCCACTTTGATTCGACAGAATTTCCCTAAAAGTCATCTGCACGCTAGCACACAGATGACAGCAAAGACGCTAAAAGATGTCGAAACGCTGGGGCGTTTAGGCTTTAAGCGTGTCGTCTTGGCACGAGAGTTATCGCGGAGTCAGATACAAGAAATACGCTTGCATACAAGCGTAGAGTTGGAAGTTTTCGTGCACGGCGCACTGTGTTCTGCCTATTCCGGGCAATGCCAAATAAGCAGCTTTATTGGCGGTCGAAGCGCCAATCGCGGCACATGCGCTCAGCCCTGTCGTTTGCCATATACATCAACCGAGAAAAACGGTGTTCTGCTCAGCTTAAAGGATTTGTGCTTGATTGATTACGTTGGTGAGCTTGTTGACATGGGCATTTCCGCGTTGAAAATCGAAGGGCGCATGAAAGGGCCGGACTATGTTGGCACAGTTACAAAAGCCTATCGTGCGACATTGGACGGCGCCCTTATATCCGAAAAACAAAAACAGAAAATGCTGAGCATATTTAATCGCGGCGGCTATACCGATGGATACTATATAGGAGATACATCTGCAATGTATATGGATGCCCTTAGAAATCCATATGCGAGGGGAGGTGAAACGCTCTGATTAAGTTTATTGCAACATGCCTAAAGCCCGAACAAGAGCGAGCATGTCGGAAACTTGGAATAGAAATCATGCAACAGTATGTTGCTTCATATGGCGAGATTGAACCGGGTTGCGTGACGGATTTTTATGTGCATTGTTTTAATTCCACAGCTTTGAGCGTATTAAAAGACCTGGGTGTTCATCGCGCTACGCTCCATCCCGAACTCAATTTGGCACAAATGAGAGATATTCAAAAACCAATCGACACCGAGGCAGTCATCTATGGAAAAGTTCCACTTATGAAATTGGGAAACCCGCAAATCAGCGGCACAATCTCCGATAGAAAAAATGTAAACTTCTTTGTGAAGGGCGGTGTATTATACAACTCAGTGCCAATTTTTGTAGCCGACAAACTCAAAGAAATAGAGAAATCAGGCATCACGCATGGTCGGCTCATTTTTACAACAGAGTCCGCCGAAGAAGTCCATGCCATTATTAAAGCATATATGTACCGAAAAACACTAAACATTGAATTTACTCGCGGGAAATTTTACACAAAGGTTTGAGAAATGACTTGACGTATGATTGCAAATAAAAAACACGGCATGAAAAAACTGACAAGTGGAGGTTTCCCTATGGATACAGCACTCACCATCGCCGATATTGAGCAAGACTTGCGCAATTTGGGCATCAAGCGCGGCGATATGCTGGAGGTACATTCGTCACTGCGCAGTTTGGGACATGTTGAGAGCGGCGCAAAGACCGTTATCGCTGCGTTGATGAACGTTGTCACCCAAGAGGGCGCGCTGGTACTGCCGTCCTTTAAGATTTCGGGCGGGCTGCCGCTAACGGCCGAAGATCGTGCCATGGGTATGGCGCAGAAAATTAGAATCTTAGACGATGAGGAAAAAAACGGCATGGGCATTATCCCCGAGACTTTCCGCAAAATGCCGGGCGTACTGACTGGCACGGGTTTTAAGCGCGTTTCGGCGTGGGGTAAGGACGCCGATATTCACGCCCAGGGTTATCAGCACCTTATCGACAACGGCGGGCGGGCACTCATGATCGGTGTTGATATTACCAGTATGTCAACGATGCACTATGTCGAACATTGCATCCCCGAAGACATCAAACAAAAAATGGCACCGACACCCGAGGCACGGGCAAAATATCCCGAAGATGAGTGGATTGTTAAATCATGGAATATGGGACTTGTGCAACCTTCGCCGTGGCTTGTTATTCAAGAACGTGCCTACGCACGCGATTACGTCACCGACGGCGTGATTGGTGCGGCAGAATGCAAACTCTTCAACGTCAAAGAGACAATCACATTATATCAAGAGGCATTGCTCAACGAGCCATATCAATTGTTAAAATTGGAGAAGCCACTATGAATGACATTATGCAAAACAGAGAGTTTATGAAATGCCCGTCTTTCTTAGACGGGATGCGGGAGAGTGACCAGCAAAAGGGCATTCCGCACCCTGCCTATTCAAAACCGGCAGTGGGAGCGCTTACTACACTGCCCGCATTTGGGGCAATCGACATGTCGTATGACAAGCTGCTTGACATTCGCCGCAGTGAGCGCAAATATGACGAAACCAAACCAATGAGCCGTGAAGAATTGGCGTTTATCTTGTGGAGTGCAGGCGGCATTCAAGAAGTGAAGGGTCACGCTACCTTACGCCCCACACCGAGCGGCGGCGCACGACACCCGTTTGAGCTATACATCGCGGTGCAAAATGTTGAAAGCTTAGCTGCGGGACTATACCGCTATATCCCTGCCGAAAATATCGGCAAAAAAACGGTGTCGTTGGAGTACCTCGGCGTGATTGAAGGTTACAAGAATCGCTTGACCGATGCCGTTTTCGGGCAGCGCTGGGCAGCAAGCGCAGCGGCATGTTTGTTCGTATCCTGCCTTCCGTATAAGGCGGAATGGCGGTATTGCGAGATGGCGCACAGGGTTATACTGATTGACTTGGGGCATTTGGGGCAGAATGTCATGCTATCGGCGGCGGCATTGGGATTGGGCAGCTGCTGCATGGCGGCGTATGACCAAAAGCTGTGTGATGAATTTCTCGGCCTTGACGGCGTTGACGAATATACGGTCTATGTGATTTCATTAGGTGAAACAAAATAATTGCGCAAGCAGCAAAATGCCGTTCCTGCAAAAGCACCCTTCCGTCTATTCGGAAGGGCGCTTTTGTATTTATCTATGCATACCTTATCATCCAGTCGTGAGGTAACCCAAAGTATCTGCCTATCATTTCCAACAGTTCAGGTGCCGCTGCCGATACATATCCTCCGTCGCCACTGCTGCCATATGTCCCCGTATAACGGAAAATTGTTGGCGTTGCCCACGAAACGTAAACTCGTTGGTTACTGCCATCTACATACAAAATATCAATGGAAAATAGCGTGCCGGGTGCGTTGATACGCTCATAATGGAACGGGTGCAAGACTTCGGTTGCCGGCACTATCGACAGAATCTCAAAGGCGCGCGCGGCATTGTAAGAAACCATCGGCGGCATGACGGCGCCCTCCTCCAAATGCATGAATTGTTCTGTTACCGTAACTGAAATTGATTGAAACGTCGATGTTGCAGGCTCCAGAACGCCGGCCACTTGTGTGCGCTTTGAGAAAATTGCGATTGTGCCGCTGTCCTCTTCTTCAACAAGCGTCAATGTTCCATCGGAATCTCTTGTGATAGAGTAGAAAATGTCGCGATATGGACGGAATGGATCATCGTTGGGGATACGGAAGATGATTCCGCGATGGGCGCGCTTCTCGGGACGATCCCGCCATGTGACGAGTAATGGTGTGTCATATGTCAGCTCGTCGACAGACCAAAGTATGGTTGCATCGAGAAACTCGGCATGATCATCGCCGTAGAATGCATCGGAAGCGTCGCGCCAGGACAGTTCTACGAAGCGGAAATCTATCAGCGATTGCGATGTTGTAATGAGAATAAGCGGGTAACCGGGTTCGTCGAACTCAATAAATTCATGGCGCGGACCGAACGGCAGAAGGTCATCGGCCTCATGCAATCTCACGCCAACAGCTGCAGCATCGGCCGGTGCCGGCGTAGCTGTTGGCTCAAGCACTTCGCCGCCCAATATCACAATTCTCGCCTCAATCTTAGTAATAAAAGCAGGAACGTCGACGACGGTCAAGTCAACTTCGTAGATGTTGACGATGCCCAAATGCTCGGCCGGAAAATTTTCGTACGTCTCTTGACTGATTTCTTGCGGCGGCTGTCCCCCATAGCTGCCGGTGTATGACCAGAATGGCGGCGCATTTGCTTGCATGATAAGTGCAGCACCGAGAAATAAGTCTTGGTGGAACACCATTTCAAGCAAATCAACATCGCTCCCCATGTAGAGCGGCCCTTCAAATCCTACCAAGCTGTTGAAATCCCTGACTCGCTCATACGTGCCATTTTTGACATGAACCAAGAGCGTTTGCCCGTCCACGGTCTCAGCAAGCTCAAGCATCATTGAGTCATCACCCGATGCCCATACTTCAGTTGTATGAATGGCTTGCATTTGATTGCCTGCACCCGTTAGGTCATCCCAGTAGCCCCAAACGGTTGCCGTCAACACGGGACTGGTTTCAGGATCAAAAGTGATAACCAACAGTTCGTATACTCCGTCATTATTAAAGTCGATGAGCTGCGCGTGACGGATATGCTGTTGCGTCCACGCCTCTTCTTCGTTGACGGGCTGTCCGTGCTCGTTGAGCCAGTCCAACATAAAGTAGTAGTAGGCTTCCAACGCCCCTACAGGGTCGTGCTGCGGGGTTGGTGGCGGTGTTCCAATGGACGGTGGGGGCAAAACGTTACCATTGTTTCCCGGAAAAAATTGATTAAATGCCATTGCCGCGACAATAAAGACCAGTGATGCCGCCAGCGCAACCGACGCGACCCGCAACGTGCGCTTGACGGCGCGTTGTGGGAATAATATCAGCTTCTTTCCCGCCGGTGCATCGGCAACTTTGGCCAACATTACCTCAGCCGACGGCGGGGTCACGCAGTCGTGTAGCTCAGCGGCCTTTTTGATGCTATTTTCATCAAAGTGTTTCATGTTTCGTCCTCCTCCAATAGCGTTTTGAGCTTGCTAAGCGCACGCGACAGACGGGATTTAACAGTGCCGATTGGCAGGCTCATAACTTCGGCAATCTCCTCTTGCGTCAGCTGTGACCAAAAACGCAGGGTGATGATTTCGCGCGTCTTTTGATCGAGCCGCTGGATGCATTCGAGTACATGGAGCCGTTCTTCGCCGTCATCGGGCACAGGGATATGCGCTGCAATGTCGAGGGACAGCTGCTCGGGATTACGTCTGCGAAAGTCACGACAAGTATTGATAAGTATGCGTGTCATCCATGTCTTGAAGTGAGTCTGATTGCGCAGCTTAGCGAAATTTTTATAACCGCGCAACAGCGCTTCTTGCAACGCATCTTCGGCGTTGTTGCGGTCGCGCAGTATCGCCAATGCTGTCTTAAAGAGCGTGGCGTGCAACGGCAGATATAGTTTCCGAAATGCGTTATGAGAACTGTTTTCTAACATTATGCTATCACCTCTCTCGACCATTAGACTGTTGAAGGAGTGTAAATCGTTCCATTTTGTGTAAAAAATTCCCCGCTCTCGGCGGGGAATTTTTTACTTTTAGTTTTGCAGTGTCGCACATCCACTTTCTCACGGGCGGTCGTGTAAGGCGCAAAAGATGAAGAGTGCGCTTTCCACCTTTTCGCGACTTATTCTCCCTGTTCGAGAGATAAGCGCTCGCGTTATGGCAGCATTCTCACCATCGCGGTAATCATTTGCTGTGTCGGGAAAACATAGAATGGGCGGAATAAGTACCCCAGCGTCGGGATATTTTCCGGACTCACCGTGTTACCCATGATGCCGATAGAATACATAAAGTTTGTATTGGGTCGCCCCCATGTGCTTGGAATGGTATGCTGATCGTCAAACGGCGCGTCGGGCGCGTCAGTTATATCATAACCCAATGCATCTGCCAGCCGCGTCAGCATAGCTGCCGCTTCTACGCGATTGAGTGTCCGATCCGGGTGGAAACCGAAAACGCCGTTTACCTCACCGCCTCGTATAATGCCCAACTGCGCCAATGCCAAGGCATAGGGGTCAGTCGTATCGGGGAATTCAACATCATATAGCGTGCCGCCATTCGCCGCGAAATCTTTGATAAATTCGTCAATGCTCATGCCGCTGTACACTTCGAGGAAACGTACGCCCAGATCAGCGATATAATGACGCGGAATGCCGTCTTGGAAGCGCGTACCGGCAAAGACAGCTTCGCTGATCAAGCCATGTGTGTATGCCGTGCTGACATAGGGAATGGCCCAAGAATTGGGGCGGTTGTTCGCTGTCAGCCAAAAGTAACCGGCAATAATTTGTGTGGGGCGAATCGCCCACCATAAATTTTGGTCACCAAGTTGTCCCGACCAATTTGCGCCCCACGCGTAGAGGCCGCGTTGACTACTGACCGCCAGCGAATGCCAGCCGCCAGCCGCGATGGCAATAGCATTTGTCTTGACTTGTACTGGGCGGTTGCGCTCGTTATCGAATGTGCCGTCACCGATTTGACCGTCCCAGTTGTTGCCCCACGCCCAAACTGCGCCGTTGCTGCCCAATGCCATAGAATGCCAGTCACCGGCCGAAATCACTGTAGCATTTTGCATAATACGCACGGGCCGGTTTCGGTTTTGCCATGTACCGTCACCGACTTGGCCGTCCCAGTTGCCACCCCATGCGTAGACATTGCCGCCCATAGTAAGTGCCAGCGTATGCCCGTTGCCGCCGGAGGCGGCGGCGACAGTACTCATCACATGCACCGGCGTAGCACGGAAATTAAACGTGCCATCACCGAGCTGACCTGACCCGTTTGCGCCCCATGCCCACAGACGGCCACGGTTGTCAATGGCCAGCGAATGCTCTCTGCCAGCTGCCACTTGCGTTACACCGGACAAGCCTGCCACTTGCACAGGTATATTGCTGCCGCTATTTGGCGGGGTTGGCACTGGCGGCGGCGATTCCGGCGCATCGCCGACAGGTGTGCATACTGCGCGACGCGACATTGCGTCAGCACGCGCGGTATCTGCCGAATATCGAGATTGTTCTATACCTATCCTGCTGCCGCGTGGCCGCGAAATGAATAGGCTTACTTCGCTTGCCGCAGCCATAGCCCACGGCTCATTCCAATCGCTCTGCTCATCACCCCATTGCCAGACATTTCCGTCGGCTGTGACTGCCAGCGAATGGTGCTGACCCGCCGCGATACTGATGACGTTTTCCATGATTTTGACTGGCGTGCCACGCCAGTCAAATGTGCCGTCACCGAGCTGACCGCGCCAGTTGCCACCCCATGCCCAAAGCACGCCGTCAGTATCAAGAATCAGCGTATGCGACTGTCCCAGCGCGACATCAGCAACACTGTCCATAACAGGTCTAGGACGACCGCCGCTCATTGAACCCCACTGCCACAACGTACCGTGCGAGTCGATACCTGCTGATTGACCACCGAATGCCTCTACATGAACAAAGGAAGTCGGCGGGATATATTCGGCCACCGTAACAATACCGGCAGTTGCTGTGACTTCCACAAAATTGTATCCGCCGCTGCCGTCTTCAACGGCAGCAAAAGTAGCGTTGATCGTCACTGTCGTATCGCCTAGTGCCGCGCCGTCACGCACGCGGAATATAGCCATGGCAAGCTCGCCCGTGCCTGTTGCGACTGAAACGCCGAAATCCGGATCGATGAGGCCGGTTGCAAAGAAACTCGCGATATTGCCCCAGCCGCCGCCGACCAGTCCAAGCGACCAGTTCCAGCCGTCTATTTCGTCTAACTCAAGTACATCGCTGTCGTAATCGACCTCAAGCGCTAACATGGTCAAGCCGTCGTTAGCATCAACGATAATAGGCACGCCAATCCAATCGCCTTGACTTGCCGTAACGTCACCGACACGCAGCTCGGCGTTCGTCATCGCCGCGCCAGCAGGCATATATGTACCAAGCGGAATATTTTCGCCTTGTATGTAGCGCAGCAGGTACAGGAAGTCGAGCCAATCCACCACGCCATCAGCATTGACATCCGCGGCAAAGAGATCAACGGACGCAAGCATGCCGAGGAGATAAGCCTGCAACAACATCAAGTCGTCCTCATTCACCACGCCATCACCATTGATGTCGCCGGGACGGGTAAATACGATGTTGACAAAGACACGCTCATCAAGCATCGTGAAAGTAAAGGTATAATTGTCAATGACCGTGCCGGCGGGCAGCTGCGAGCCACTTTCACTCAGCCGCTGATTGACGCCCGGCGTTGTTGTGATGACAACAATATCACCTTCGCCCACGCCAAACGGATCACCGTCCCACGGTGCGCCGTTAACCGTTATGTTAAACGGTGCGCCGACAACATTAACAAAGAGCGATGTGCCATCGTCATCATATGGTCCGAGAATTCTAAATTCACGGAAAGTCACGTCGTCGCGCACGGCAAAGACACGAATGGCAGCCAAATTAAACTGTTCGCCAGTGAAAGGATTGTACGGGTTAGGACCGCCGCACATATTAGCAAATAGCTCTTCGAGCGTAATCGAGCCGCGGTATGTACCGGCAAAAATATCTCCGCTCTCCCAATCTACGTTCTGTTCACCCACAAGGGCACGGGCAATGTTATATGTTTCAGCTCCAAACATGCCTTGGTGTGTTAGAACGATGTTAGCTCCTGAGTGTACAGTGAAGTCAAAATACAAGCGCGTATGCGGCGTAAGCGCACGCGGGAAAGCAATTGGCGTAATAAATTGATAGGTCGCGCTCGGCCAGCCGCCGCCTTCACGATTGGCAAAGGTAAAACGGTCACCCGTATTGGTAATCGCACCCAGGTCAACACCACCGCCCTCCAGCGGCATCCAGTTGGCGGGCAACGTGTTAAACATATCAAAATACACTGGCAAATTAGCTTCGCCCGCTATGAATACGGGTGTAACCGTTGTATTTCCTGCCAGCATGACTTGCACCTCGCCGTTGCGATCAGCGGGCAATGCCGACACATTTCCACCGTTATTGACGACAAAGTGTGACAGCTGGAAACCGGCATTGGGCACCGCGCCGAATGTCTGCGTCATGCCCGTAAAGTATGTTCCCGTCCAACTTGCAGCATTTTGTACGCCTTGTGTTTCAGGACCAATGAGCATACCGTTGACTGTCGCACGGCCTTGTGTTGTGTTGGCCATTGTTATCACTTGTACGGGTGCGCCTAGGTTGAGTGTGTCTTGCATAAAATCGAGCATATACACCTTACGGTTTTCACCGAATTCACGCAAACCTGCCACATTGTTTCGCCACTCGGGCATGGAATTAACACGACTCCAACGGTGAATTTGCTCAGACATAACATTCTCAATGCGCGCTTCGGCTTGATCAACCATCGCCAAGAAAGGCTCGACGTCAAAATGCGTGTTCATCAAGTCGTTCATGCGGTTGATGAAGCGATTACGGAAATCTTGGTTGGTCATCAACTGACGAAACATACGTGTGCTTCGCTCAGTTGTGCCCCAGTGCAAGCCCTCATATTCATAATAATGTATCAAGCGGCTAATCGGATTTTGCCAATAGTCGAGGCTGAATGAAAAGCCCGAGGTGCTATCGAGATCAACTAACATCCAACGCCAACGGCCGTCAAGTATGGTTTGATCGGCGTTGGCAGTGTTGCGTCCGGTGTCAAAATAACGCCAAATACGCACGTTGTTGGCTGGCCAGTCGATGTTGCCCCAGTACATTTGTGTAATATAGAGGTCGATGAAGCTGTCAATGCACATTTGCTGCTGGATGTACTGGTAATTTCGATTGCTGATGCCACCGCCAAAGTGATTGTTGGCAAAAAACTCTTCCAATTGGCGGAAATCGGCAAGGTCTTGATCACGCCCATCGCTAAGCGACCAGCCGCCAACTTCAAATTCGAGGTGCGCCACGTCGTTATGATGCACACCGAAATGCGCAGCTAAGTAGCGATTGTCATAGCGTTCGCGGATATTGTAAACGCCCCAAAACTCACCGTTGATAAAGACAACACTGGGGCGATAGGCTTGGATTCGGAAGTTCAAGCCCTGTGCCAGTTGTTGCAATCCGGCATCGCGGAACATAGTGCCCGGGCCCTCATTGCCGGCATTGCGGAGAATGAGGCGACGGAAGTACTCTACGTTATTGCCACGACTGTCGATAGCCGCGCCTTGGAATAGGTCATATTGAAAGGCTTGCAAGCCGCCTCTGTCATTCCGTGCATACAGGCGCAACGATTTCTGCGGCACACGGCGTGAGCCGCCGCCGTGGATGCGTACGCCGATGTCGCTGGAGATGATGCGGTCAAAGCTTCCATTTTCAACTTCGAACCATTCCATGTGTACGGGACGCTCATTTTCAGCACCACGCCATTCCCAGTTGGGCTCAATTTGCCCGGGCTGATAGCCGCGATTAGGGCCGCCGCGAACGTAGATGCCACGCTCATCGCTGAAAAAATCGTCATAATCAACGGTCAATGAAATAATAGGCAGCCCGTCATAGCGTTCGAGAATGTCGGGCATAACGAAAAAGCTGTGTGTCGTAATAGAACCGTGTGCCGTCGATAGCGGCGTGCCGTCGGCATTGAAGGCGCGCGCACGCACGATTGTGGCCTTGGCAACAGGTGTTTTCGGCGGGATAAAGTGCTCATCAGTATAGACAAGGAAACAGCCCAGTCTTGCCGCTGGAATGGCCGACAAGAAGTTGGTCTCAGGCGTACGATCGGTAAGGGTGCGCGGTGCATGAGGATCGTGCAGAAACGAGCCCGGCATATTCGGCACTGGGTCGCCACCGTTAAGCGTGTACCAAATCTGCGCACCGGCTGCGTCGACTGTCATCACCGGCGCAACAGGGGTTGCATACATACCGCCGGGAATAGAAAAATTGACTTCCGTTGCCGATAGAGGCGTGAAATCTACTGCTTGCTGGTCGTCCACTGACGCGTCCTCTGCAAATGATTCGGCAGGCTGCGCCACCGCACCGAGGCTTGTCAAGACAAAGAGTAATGCCAAAATGACCGAGAAAGTGCGTTTCATAACGAGTTCCTCCTACTATTTTTACCGTGACAGATTGCATACATTGTACCTTATCATCGCCATATATGTCAATGAAATCTTTATGTTGCACACCCGTCCTATTTATGATACAATTGAGCAGCCCAAAGTATCGGATAAATTTTACAAATTTTTTGGAGGAATCTTTTCTATGAAAAACTGGGACATTGGCGTTATTCTAGGCATTGACGCCGACTTGAACGAAGCTGCTAAAGACATTCGCGAATTAGATCTAAAAACCTGCCAACTCAACTGTTGGGATGTGACAAAGTACACCAAAGAAAACGCCGACATTGCAAAAAAAGCGCTCGGCGACATTCGCATTTCCAGTATTTGGGCTGGCTGGCCGGGCCCTGTGGCATGGGACTTTTGGACAGCACCGTTGGTTGATGGACTTGTGCCGCCGGAATACCGCGCCATCCGCATCGACGCGCTAAAAAAAGCCGCCGACTTCGCCAAAATGCTGGGCGTGACCGACATTACCACCCACGTTGGCTTTATCCCCGAGAATCCCGCCGACGCCGAGTACATCAAGATTGTCGCCGCCATCCGTGAGGTGGCAGTGCATTGTAAGAACTTGGGCATTTTCTTCAACTTTGAAACAGGACAGGAAACGCCCATTACGCTCAAACGCTGTATCGCCGACATCGGCACTGACAACTTGGGCATCAACCTCGACCCTGCCAACTTGTTGATGTATGGCAAGGCCAACCCCGTCGACTCAGTACAAATTTTCGGCGAATATGTGCGCAGCCTGCATATCAAAGACGGCGAGTATCCGACAAACGGTATGCAGTTGGGCAACGAAACGGCTGTCGGCGAAGGACAAGTCGATTTCAAAGCACTGCTGAGCAAACTCGACGCCGTAGGATTTGACGGAACGCTGATTATTGAGCGTGAAATTGAGGGTGCGCAACAGAAAGCCGATATTATTAAGGCGCGGGATATTATCCGCGGTTTGCTGGCGGCAATGTAACCTGCAATCATTATGGACGAGAAAGCCCCCGTGTGAACGGGGATTTTTTCGTTGTGCAGATAATGCCAACTAAGCAGTTTTTTCAGAATAACAAAAATGACGATTTTTCGACAAGAAAAAATAGAGATGTAAAAATATTTTACCTAAACCGATAATCAATATCTACAATCTCACCAACAATATTTCCATCGTCATCATAGATAAATTGGATTTGGCTAATGTCTGTATTGTATGTCAGAATATAATACACGCCGCTACCATCAAGCCAAAAAGAAATACTCTCATACTCGCCACGTACACCACTTTGTCTGTAAAGGTAAGCATTTCGATAAATTACATTTAGCAGATAAGCACCATTTCGCCAATCGGGTGTGTGCTCGGGTTCATTGTCAGGCACATAAGAAGTCCCCTTGATGAGCGCAGTATTTCCACCGAGGCTACTATGTTCTCTGGTTACTTCAATCATTCTACCGGTGGTTAAGTTTTCTGCCGCAAGGCTTACCTTACCTTCAGACACTGAAACCGTGATTCTTACATCATCACGGGGGATAAACGATCCATCCACATAATCAGAGCGGACAATAACGCCATGATCCTCAAAATCGCCAAGTCGGCCTGAAAATACACGCCATTCGCCATCACGCGACCAACCGTGAAAAATACCAACATCGTACGTAAAAAACTCATTCTGCACGGCAAAGAAAATATAGGCATTAAATCCGCGCCCGGGTATATCCGAATCATATGCCTTGCGTAGCCGTGCTTGACTTAGCTCGACGACAAACGACGCTCGGTTAAAACGCTCCCCAGAAAAAGGTACTTTGTATGTGTAGCCACCACTATTAGGCTCTCGCATCCAAAAATCAAGCTCTCAAAATGCATGGCCTCACCCGTGCGGTCATGAGAAACAACAAACGACATACTATCGCGCCTTTGAAGTGTGTCATCAACGGTTAAGCCTTCTTCAAATGTATAATGCACAATAGCTTGTACAGATTCGCCGTCACGCTCAACCGTGACAATATAGTCTGTATCCGCATCTAATGCACTGCTGGTAATCGTACTATCTGCCGTTTCACGAAATACCCTGCCGCTTGCACCGGAAATCTCAATACTCGTTGTTGCCTCACCGTAATCATAAGGTTTAATAATCAACTGCCATGTACCGTCTATATGAGCCAATGGCGTTAATCTGCTCGTGTACAGTATTTCACCATCTGATACGACATTTTGCAATCGTTCTTCAAAACGCTCTTGTGCAGACATACCACAGGCGGCCAAGAATAGTAATGCTATGATGAACGACAGAAAGATAGCTTTTCGCATCTGAATCACCTCTCATCATTGGTTAGAGTAAAGGACGCGGTTTACCGAAGCGGGAAGATTCGCACAAAACTACTCTAACTCTCAAACCCGCTAAATAACTAACAAAATCAAAAGACGATGTATAAAGATAACAAGAGTTAGAGGCTAACAAAATAGCAAACAA
>WRAI01000029.1 GCA_009780275.1 Oscillospiraceae bacterium
CAAGTCGTTTGACTGAAATGGATAGATATGAGGATGGCGTTCTGTTATATGCTTTTCTGATAGATTACTCTAATGTGAGTATGGAGTCTTATCTATATGTGTGGGTCAATCCTAATACAGGGGCGCCAATCATATTTGAGGAGTCTAGCATGTATGCTAAAATTCCTGACATTATGTTTCCTATACCTATGCGCGATGGTGAGATAATTCCCTATGATTGGGTACGGTTTCCATATGATATATCAGCACAATATGGATTTTTTGATATGAGCGTTATGGAAATATATAAGGAGCAGCTTAGAGATGCGGGCTTTTCCCAAGGAAGCCCAGAGGAAGATGCAGCTGTGTCCTTAGAATCGATATGGCTCTATAATGTGCTAGATGAATCGCCATATGGATATTATGACTTATTTGACCAATTGTTTGTGCATATACACAGTTACGCAGATGGCGAAGGATTCAGTATAATTATGTTCCGCTAATTCAAGTGCTGGAAGATACGAATTATGAAAAAAATTATTTTAGCCATCTTGATTATCATCATATTAGCAGCTTTGTTAGCTGCGGGTATATGGCTTGTCTCCCGTAACGGCGACACTGAAGTCGAACCTATGCCTACGCCGGAGCCTACACCCACTGAAACTACGCAATATACACCAACCATTGCGCCAACGCCTGAGCAGACGCCACAAAATGACGATATCTCCGAGGAGTTACTTTGGCGCTTTGGTGAGGGTAGCATAATATCTCGCTTGCCCGATATGGACAAACAAGAAAATAGCGTTTTGCTATACGCTTTTTCAGTGGATTATTCTGACATAGGGCATGAAAGCGTTCCTGCTAATGCTCTTGTTCATGCGTGGGTTAGTTCTACTACGGGGGAAATTATAAGATTTAAAGAGCCTAGCTTGTATGCAAATATTCCAGACAGTATGTTTCCTATTCCCATGCGTGAGAGCGTAGCGATTCCGTATGAACTTTTTCGACCTCCTTCAACTGATGAAATGGAAACCATTTATATATTCTCAGATGTAGATGTTGCGGAGTTATATAAAGTACAGCTTAGGGCGGCTGGTTTTGCTGATCAAGGTAGTGCTGGAAGAGTCCAATCATTTTGGATGTATGATAGAATAGACTACAACGGAACGAAATTACTCGTAGAAATAGATATTCTTGAAAGTGGCGAGGTTCGTATAGCGATGTACATAAATTTCTTTCCGTGGCTCCTGGATAACTAGACATGAAAAAAATTATTTTAGCCATCTTGATTATCATCTTATTAGTAGCTTTGCTATCTACTGGTATATGGCTTGTCTCCCGTGACGGTGACAATGAAGTCGAGCCTGCGCCTGAACCAACATATACAGAAACCGCGCAACCAACGCCAACCGATGAGCCAACACCAACAGACACGATTACGCCAAGTGAGTACGCAGAAGCGTTGGAAATACTGCGAGAGGAATTTGGAGAAGGTATGACATTCACTCGTCGTACTGACTTAGACAGATTCATTAATGAGTTTCGCGATTACGCTTTTATGGTGACCTTTTCTACACGAGGTATCACACGTTACTTAATTGCATGGGTTGATACGGGTTATGGTTGGGTATTTTTGGATGAAGAAGCCGTTCTCTATACCCTCATACCCGACCCTGTGTTTCCAATGCCTATGCGTGATGGCGAACAGATTCCATATGATATAATTGTTGCATTTTCTATTGATGAAAATTGGGTGAGTTATGGTTTCGATGATTTTAGTGTCATGGCGTTGTATGAAGCTCAACTGCGAGAGGCTGGTTTTGTGGACCATGGGCGTGTCGATGGAGGCACTAGACGGGCTGATGCTATGTGGACATTGGATGATAATGACGCAGGAGAGCAGTTCATTGTATTTTTTGACCGAGGGGAAGAGGCGGGCGTATCAATCACCATGCAGATTGAACCTTTAAGTTAATGTTGCACAAGGAGTAATCATCATGAAAAAACTAACATCTCTCATCCTCACTCTCTGTCTACTGCTATCTCTAGCACCTGCAGTTGCAGTGGGAACTACCCCTGCCGGCACTCCCTTCGCCACCCACGCCGGACCCCTTAACCTCCCCAACACCAACCGTTCATATTGGCGGCTATACAGCGACGAAACGCTGGTCATCACGCAGGGTACCATCGAACGCGGCATATCAACAACCAGCCCATTCGCCATTGTGCCGACGCATGTTTTTCCTATCCGCCGTGTTGCCTTCCAAGGCCCGACTTGTGCCGGCACATCATTGCACTCATTTTTCCGCGGCCTGCACGAAGTCACGGGCTTCTATGACTTGTCCTACCTAGACACATCCAACGTCACCACAATGGCGCGAACATTCGAGGGCATGAGCCGTCTTGAAACATTGAATTTGTCCAACTTCGATACCCGCAATGTCATTGACATGACAGACATGCTGGCCGGCATGATATCATTGCGAGAGATTACGTTGGGTGCGAACTTCAACTTTATCGGCAACGTCGGTCTGCCACCAATCACCCCCAACGCAACATATACAGGCCTATGGACAAATGGCACCTTGTCGCTCACATCTGACGAACTCACAACACTCGCCAACCCGCAAGGCACATGGGTATGGCAGCAACGCACAGGCATTGACACTTTGGCATTACAAGCTGTCGTTGCATTGGCGAATTTACATACAAACAGTAACCTGTACACCCCCGCAAGCTGGACGCCGTTTGCTACAGCACGAACTGCCGCGTTGACACTCCTGCCCGATGTAAATGCAACACAAGAGCAGATTGACGCGGCAACAGCAGCACTGCAAACTGCCTTAGACGGCTTAACCCGCCGCGCTGAGTTTAGCTTGCTGCAAGCCATGATAGGTGCCGTTGATCGGCGGCATGAGGTGAATTACACCCCCGCAACATGGGCGGCACTCTTCGCCGCAAGAACAACGGCAGTTGAAATGGTGGCGGCTCTCAATGCAACTCAACAAGAGGTTGATGCGGCTTTTGCCGAACTGTCTGCCACCATGCACAGCTTAGTCCCACACCCAGACCGTACCACCCTGCAAGCCACTCTCGCATTGGCTAATCCGCGACAAGAGCTTAACTACACCCCGCGTAGCTGGGCGCCGTTTGCGCCTGCAAGGGTTAACGCACAAGCCGTATTGGATAACCCCAACGCCAATCAAGCCGAGGTCAATTGGGCAACCGCCGCTTTGCGTGATACCATGAACGCACTTGTCATTCGCGCTGATGTAACGGCGTTGCAGAACTTGGTCAATGCCGCCAACTTGCGAATTGAAGCAAACTACACCACCGAAAGCTGGGCGCACCTCGTGCGTGCGCTTGGCTATGCTAACGCAATCATCAACGAGCCGAACGAGAGCCAAGCTGTTGTAAACGCACGCGCAGCAGCCTTGCAAGGTGCGCTAAACGCGCTTGTACACCCTATATTCGATATTCAACTTATAGTCGAGGACGAGATTGTGTTCTCCACAGAAACCGAGGGCTATGCCGCAATCTCACCCCGCAATGTGTCGATTGTCAACATCGGCAATCAGCCGACCGGCGAAGTGACAATTACATTGTCCGGCGCAACCCCAAGCGCATTTACACTCAGTACAACAACGATTGATAACATTGCGCCCTATTGGAGTGGCAGCTTCACAATTGCACCGGCCCTCGGCCTTGCGCCCGGGATATATACCGCAACGGTCACTGTCCAAACGGCGCATAACACAGCGCAATTTGATGTTACCTTTACCGTACACGCAATCCCACCATTCCGCTGGTCGCTATGGTTGTTACTTAGACAGGTAGAAGTATACCATTCACGCGGATTTACGCCTGAAAGCTGGGTGCCCTTTGCCGAGGCGCGTAGCCATGCGCAAGCCGTTCACGATGACCCTGATGCAATACAGTCACAGATTGACGACGCTTACGACACTTTACGCGAGGCAAGAGCAGGTCTTGATTTGATGTTCTTGCTATGGAACCCGTTTGAAGACATCCATCGCGGTCAGTGGTTTTATTATTATGTGCAAGCAGCGTTCAGCAATCAAATCATGCTCGGCACGAACCCTACGACATTTTCGCCATATATGTCATTCTCACGTGCACAAGCGGCGGTGATGTTCCACCGCATGATGGACGATGTGGAGCCGATTCCATTCGAGCCGATTTTCACTGATGTGCATGACGAGCGTTGGCATACCGACGCCATCATGTGGGCGGCACACAATGATTTGATGCGTGGTGTGGGGTATGTCGCACCTTCACCTGGTGCCGACAGTTCTGACATATTGGGTCCAGCGGCACGCTGGTTTGACCCGCATCGCGACCTTATGCGCGTGGAACTGGCAGTGTTTTTCCATCGCTATGCCGCGTTCTTAGGGCATGACACCACGGTACGGCAAAGTGAGCGATGGAGCAATTATGAGGACATTCACCTATTGCACTCATGGGGCATCGATGCCATGATGTGGGCGGAGTATCATGGGTTGTTATCCATGCGGGCAGATAACTTGCTCATGCCAAATGCGGCGGCCATGCGTTATGAGGCTGCGGTGGTCATGACACGCTTTTGGGATGCCTTTGGCTGGTGATAGCTAAAAGGTAGTGCTTAGCGTAATCCATAGGGGTGTCACCTCGTTTGGTTTTTTCGATGTCTATTTACAATGGACTTCCGGCGAGAGAGCGGACAGCATCTTTTTCATCAGATGAATACATATAAGTTCCTTAATACCATCCGCAAGCTGCGGTTGATATTAAGGAACTTGTTTTTTACTTCTTGAAACAAGAAAAAAGCTCATGCTTATATGTCGCGTTTGCCGTGCAGCAAGTAATGTAAGCAGATGAGATGATAATAATGGCAAACACTAGACATTGGGTGGGTTCTATGGTATGCTGAGGTTACGTCGCCACCATTACATCCCATAAAGGAGATACACAATGTCAAAAGCACACGATAATCCCGCGCTGTCCAACGAATTTGACGCCATGATTACCGGAAAATACACCAATCTTTTTGAGCAAGTAAGCGGAACAGTCTTTAAGTCTTCGTTGCCGTTTATCGAGTATGTCAAGCCGCGTTGTGAAGTGGACGCCGGTGCACACTATTATTTACACTCAACATTTGACAACTACAAAACCGCCTCGATGACTGTGGATTTAAGCGAAGTGAGCGCGAACTGCTATGCGACCAAAGGTCCCAATAAAGGCAAGCAAACACGAAACGCATACATATGCTTGACGCCGACGACATCGAAAATGATTTGCGATATCGGTTTAGTGAAGGGCAGCGGTGAGAAATGGGCACCGTTTGCGTGGGGGAAAATTTGGGCGAAAGAAGGCAGCATAGAGTATTTCGTCAAAGATGGACTTGGCGAGCCGATTGACGGAACGCCGACCATCGAAGTTAAAGTCGAAAAATACAGCGACGATGACTATGATTATTTCAAAGCGGTGATGACTAACCTTGACGAGAATAATGTTATTTGCACATTAGTTGTTCGGGAAGATAAATGGACTATTTACAACAAAGATGATGAATTTGAACCATGGGGTCGTTTTGTGCGCTTTGCTTCGCTCGTTCCGATGATTCCGCCCTATGGTGTCAACGACACTGCCGACGGCAGCTACCTTGACGCAACTTTGCGTAATTGTAAAATTGGCGGCAAGACATGGACGGACAAAGAAATCGAGTTCGCATGGTCTATTCAAGATGAAAATGTGCCGCATATTGAGCTTTCTGCGATAACACCGACATCCATAGGCATTGACGCAGACAGAGTCATTATTAAGCACGAACATCAAGTGCATTAAAAGCGCTATATTGATCCCATAAGACAAGGATTACATTGACTATGAGGGAGGCGTATACCGTCGAAAATGAGATGCCGCAAATATGCAAAATGACGATGGCGCAAACCGTTGCCACGTATTGGTTTTGCCAAGGATCTTAATCCTCACGCCGCCATTAAGAAAGAAATCCAAACACTCAACTGTTTCGTATCGGTAGGGTGTTTGGGTTTGTTGTTGGAGCCGAACAAAAAGGGTGTGTATGCGTTGGCCATATCTTGCCATACCAGGCGATGTTTCCTAAAAAAATGTTGAAATTTATGTTTATAATACCAAAATTTGAAAGAAAGCATTTACAAGTTGCAAAAAAAGTGTTATAATATAAGAAACGGAGAAATAAATGACAAAAATAGACATTGAACTCTAAAATTAGAGTTGGGAGGCACCTATGCAAAGGAGCATGAAAATTATTACTTGTGAAGATAATAGGCAAGAACAGCAGATATATACAGAGTATTTGCACGCTCTCGGGGAGAAGCATAGCGTTAGGATTGAGTTGACTGTTTACAATTCGGCAAATGTTCTACTTTCAGAAGCACAAAAGGCTGATATTTCGGCAGACTTAATTTATATGGACATCAATATGCCCGGCATTACCGGAGCTGAAGCGGCAATAAAGTTGCGCGAATTGGGGTATCAGAATGACATCGTGTTTCTGACCGCGTCTAAAGAGCATTTCCGTGGTGCGTTTGATGTGC
Organism: Oscillospiraceae bacterium; assembly: GCA_009780275.1. Taxonomy (NCBI): domain Bacteria; kingdom Bacillati; phylum Bacillota; class Clostridia; order Eubacteriales; family Oscillospiraceae; species Oscillospiraceae bacterium. Next base: position 6,555 of record WRAI01000029.1, read on the forward strand.
AGGCCTTGCATTATATCGTCAAGGGTGAAACCAGCATGGCGGAATTTGAAAAGATTTTTTTACGCGCTCTTCTCGCAAAAGGCGAAAGGAATCAAAAATATGTTGTCTACTGTGGTGGTGGAGAAACGCGGAATATACCGCTTGATAGCATTCAGTATTATGAAACACGTCGCGGCATTGTCACGGTGCATTACGATAAGGATAAGAGCTTTGAATTTCCGCAGGAGAACTTGCAGGAAATTGAAAATGATTTAGAGGGATACGGCTTTTTTAGGAATTATCGGTCATGTCTTGTCGCCCTATCGGCAATTGAGAGTATTGTCTATAATGAAATCACTTTGCATAACGGAAAAAAACTTCCACTGAGCCGCCATAAATACGCTGAGCTGAAAGCACTTATCAGACCCGGTAAGGGCAAAACGGTGAAGTAATGAGAAACGCGAGACTAAGGACTGTAAGTATCAGCACATTCACGATGCTGATATTTGTGGTGCTGATTTTGTTTTTAGTGCCGGCTGTGGCAGCGACGGAGTATAACTGCGCGGCAGGGCGCCATAGGTATAATGTGACTGTTCGTGAGCCTACCGCAACCGCGGATGGCGAGAGGTTGTATGTTTGCGAATTGTGCGGGCACCGCCATATTCGGATTTTGTTTGCGACGCAATGCAATTGGAGTGAATGGGTGATTGATGAGCATCCGACATGTACGCAACCGGGGCAACAGCACCGTGTTTGCACAACTACGTCTAACCACCACAGGGAGACACAAACCATCGCGGCGTTGGGGCATGACTTTGTATTGACAGCTTCTGTAAATCCAACTTGCACAACGGTTGGCACGAGAACGTATACTTGCCGGCGGTGCGGCCATGTTCGTACAGAGACGCTCGCGGCGCTGGGACATGAGCATGAGGTGACGGTGACTGATCCGACTTGTACAGATGAAGGCGCGAGAACCTATGCTTGCGCGCGGTGCGATGACAGCCGAACGGAAACATTCGGGGAGGCGTTGGGACATAGCTATGTAGAAGAAATTACTACGCAGCCAACGTATGATGAAGACGGCGTAAAAACATTTACCTGCGAGCATTGCGGCGATAGTTATACAGAATCTATCCCGGCGCTTGTGCGGGATGAGTATTATTATTATGAGCCGCATGAGTGCGAATTTATTCTGTATTCGGAACAGCCGCCTTGTTGTGAAGACGAGGGCTATAGTGTCTATATCTGCACCGTTTGCGGTGAAACTCGTATGGAAACCATCGCCGCTACGGGTCACGATTTCGGCGATTGGGTTACGGATAGAAATCCTACGTTGTTTCGCGCCGGTCGCCGTCATACGGCATGCGGCAATCCGGCTGAATGTCTTGTGTTTGAAATCATCCCGCGCTTAGTTACGCGAGAGTTGAATTACATTGATATGATAATGGCGCCTGTGAATCTGGGCTTTTTGATTTTTTTCATGCTGCTGTTGTTTTTTGACTTAGATGTTATTATATGGGATTTGCGCAAGCGCCTTAAAGCGAAAAAGGCTAAGAGGCTGAAAATTATCTGCGCGTTGTGCGCTGCGGCGTTGATGCTGTTTATCGTGATGATGCCGTTGATGCTTCTCTTGCTGATTTCAAACATGAGCTATATGAATTTGCTGGCATTTACTGCCATTGTGTCGATTGTATCCACCGGGGTTTGTCTGCGGCATTACTCGCACCGCCGGCGTATTGCGCTGAACGGAAGCCGAGGTGTCTATCAGGCAGGAAAACAGCATGGATTGCTGGTCAGCGGAAACAGAGTCAAAACATAGGATAGAATCAAAAAAAGCGACACATTTGTTTTGAAATGTGCCGCCTTTTTGTTGCTGCGCTCGTAAAAACTGCAATTCGGCTCTAATTTTCTGCAATTCAGCTGAAAAGCGTTTACAGAAAATGAAAAGTGTAGTATAGTATCCAACACGAAAGTTTTCCGAAATAAATTACGGTAAACAAGTTGTGCTCTTGGCCCAATGGGCGAATCTGCAATTCAGCCTGATTTTTCTGCAATTCAGTCGAAGACGAACATACAACGCAAAGTTTCGCGCTATACTGTTCAATAACGGGAAACAAACCGGCCAAATAGCTCGTTTGGGCAAGAAAACTGCAATTCAACCCCGAAAAACTGCAACTTAGCCGGAAAGTGTATACAAATATGAAAATGTGTGTTATGATGCGCAACAGTGTCACATGGATAGTTAGCAGAGACAGCAAAATCGCCCGTTTGGGTGTGGAAATTGCAATTCAGCCTGATTTTCCTGCAATTCAGCCGAAAAGGTTGACAAAGCGCAAAAGTTGTGTTACAGTGTCAAATAATTGAATATAAATTACGGTAACTCTGGTATAATATACAAACTATGTAAGTTTGATAAAGTGCGTAAAGGTAACCGAAGTTTCAAAACAAACAAGGAGAGTTTATTGTTATGCGACCAATTTATCTGAAAAATAATCTACAGGGCAGGACGATGACAGTCTTGCTTATCGTGCTGAGCGCTCTGATTATCTTTGCGGCTGTTGCGCTTGTGAGCACGACGTATGCCGACAGTGACGGGGTTGGTTATACGATGTACGCCGGAACGGAGTATACCGAGTACACCGAAGAGGAAACGCCTGCTGAGTACACGGAGTATACAGAGGATGCCGGCGAAAGCGGCGAGGAAACACCTGCTGAGCCTACAGAGACAGAGGGATCAGAAATCGGAGCGGGCGGCTACATCAGTGGAAATGGCGGCGGCTCCGAAGTTGAAAGCGGCGCAGACGTTGGGAACAACAACGAACAGGAAACCCTTGGCCCTGTGGCCGGTACAGTGCTCAGCATTCATGTTGGCGATGACGCCGCAATTACGATGAATCTGGCTGATACGAGATATTGTGCCGTACTCGATGGGCATTACCTTTATATTACGTTGCCGTCGATGACAATTGCGGCGACAGATATAAGCGTTACGCTGCCCGAGGGGTGGGAGCTAGACCGCATCAGTCACGGCATGACAGAGAGTAATGACGCCGGCGAGATGGAAACCCAACGGATAGGGCCTCAGCCGTACACCCTTGTTCGTATCAGACATACATGGCTTGACAGCACCGGCGAAACGCGCGTCGGTATTATGCCATTGGCAACATCACTGTCAGGTTGGACGAATCATGAGGTTAATAGCCATGCGACGTTATACCGCGCCATTACATACAGTACCACCCAACAATCGGATAACCGCATTATTGCGATAACCGGCAGTTTTAATATGACTACTGCGATAGCCATTCCTGCGGGTCGGCGCATCAAAATTGTATCGCGCGGCACAAACGTGAGCAACTGGACGCTGGCTGCCGGCTATCCGAGGCACACGATACAGCGCTACTCCGGAGGGGGTACTGACTGGAGGACCGGACGGCACTTTGTGATTCACAACGGCCCTAACCGGACCCTATCCAGCGGCACTTCCGCCCCACCGCATCGCCACCCCACCACGGAGTTGACTTTGGCGCATGTCATTTTGTGCGGAGATCCGAATGTGCCAAGCTTGACATCGGCTGTTACGTTTACCCGCGGCGGTGTGATTGGCGATGGCACTCACACTCGCTTCACCATGCAGAACGGTGCTATGATTCGGCGCTGCCGCACTACCGCCGAAACCGGCGGCGGCGGTGTGCAAATAAGGTTCGGCAACTTCACCATGCACGCCGGTGCTGTATTGGAAAACAACTTGGCAAGCAACAGCGGCGGCGGCCTCCAAATGCAAGGCGGCACGCACGTTATACATAACGGAACCTTCCGGCACAACAGCTCAAGGAGTGGCAGCGGCGGGGGTATCCAAGGGGTTCAGAATGCTGCAATTACGATACATAATGTTACTATTCACAACAATCGAGCTCAGTTGAACGGCGGTGGTTTGGCTCTTGATGGCGCTACCGCTACTATCAATAACGGCACTATTAGAAATAATGATGCTGTGGCGCGCGGCGGCGGCATACGCAACAACAATTCCACAATTACCATGCATAACGGTGTAATTTACGAAAATCGAGCTGCAGACAGCGGCGGCGTAGATATTACAAATGGCGGTCTCTTTGATATGCGCGGCGGTCACATCCGTACCAATGCTACGACGATAAATAATACACCCATTGCAACGGGCGGCGGCGTTGGTGTACATCTAGCCCCTGTCGCGAGATCCCGCTTCCACATGCGCGGCGGCGTTGTCGGCACCACCAACAATCCCATCGGTACGGCAGGAAACGCGGCGACGCGCGGCGGCGGTGTATGGGTTGGAACCGGCGGAGAATTTAGAATGTTTGCTTCTGCTGCGGACACTGCGCCTCGAGTTGATGGTAATCGGTCGACACTGGTTGCCACAGAAGGTGGCGGTGGTGTACATGTGGCCTCGGGTGGCTTTTTGATAATGGATAGCGGAACCGGTACCATTACCAGGAATACAGCCGCAGGCTCCGGCGGCGGCGTAAACGTAATGGGCGGCGGCAGTTTCACGATGGCCGGCGGTGCGGTTCAAAACAACACAGCTGCACGCACCGGCGGCGGTGTAGACGTGCTCGGCACATTTACAATGACCGGCGGTGTGATTCAGACCAATAATACGACAGATGGCAGCAATGCTGCCTTTGGCGGCGGCGGCGTGAGGGTCAGCGGTGCAACCGGGACATTCACAATGTCGGGTACTACCACCGCCACCATAATACGCTACAACATATCAGCCGTCAACGGCGGCGGCGTATTGGCGGCCAGCGCGGGGCAGTTTACCATGAACAACGGCCGCATCCACAACAACACCAGCCGCGGAACCCAGTCCGGCACCGGCGGCGGCGGCGTACACGCGCGCAATGCCAATACTCGTTTTACCATGAACGACGGTATTATTGACGATAACCGTGCGCCGGAAGGTGCCGGCGTATACATAAACGCGGCTCAAGAATTCCGCATGACGGGCGGCCACATCCGGAACAATCGCTATGCAAACACCTTAGGCAACTTAGGCAACGGCGACGGAACGGGCATCCCTCTCCGCGCCGGCGGCATACGGATGGTGAGCACGTCCTTGATTATGAGCGGCGGCACTATTGGCCATATCAACACTGCCGCACAGGGTAACAGAGCACATACCGGCGGCGGCGTGTACGCTAATGGTACGAGTGTGATCACAATGTCGGGCGGCAGAATTGCCTGCAATGCGGCAACTTCGACTGGCGGTTACGGCGGCGGTGCTGTGAGACTTTCAGGGGCATATGCTAACTTTACCATGAACAATGCCAATGCTATCGTAAATTCGAACACGGCGGCCGGTGCCGGCGGCGGCATAGAAGTAATGAACGGCGCCGGCTTTACGATGACTGCCGGTTCGATTCGTGCCAACACAGCCGTGCAGAGCGGTGGCGGCATATTTGCGCGAAGCGGCAGTTCTGTTACATTGAATGGCGGCACGGTTTACGACAACCGCACGACGGGCGGCACCAACCAGGGCTGGGGCGGCGGCGGCGTGGCTGTCACCGGTGCTGACTCTGGGCTCACGATGTCGAATGTCGGCACTGCGATCCGCGACAACACGTCAGCTGCCAATGGCGGTGGTGTGTTGGTGGCGATCGGGGCGCAGTTTACCATGAATAATGGTACTATTACAGGCAACACGGCGAACAGCGCAACGCAAGGCGGCGGCGGCGTGCATGTGCGCGGACGCGTTGCTGACGGGGATCGCGCGCACTTCCTCATGCAGGGCGGTACCATCGGCGGCACAACAGCCGCGCTCCGCAACACAGCTGTCAATGGCGGCGGTGTATATGTTACTGAAGCAACGTTCTATATCCCTGCGGGTACGACAGCCGCGATTGTAGGAAATCGGGCAACCGGCAGCGGCGGCAATCGCGGCGGCGGCGGTGTGCTTGTTACGGGTACTAATGCAGCCAATGCTGGTTTCTTTACGATGAGAAGCGGTGATATCAGAGCAAACACGTCCACGGGCACGCATACCTTAGACGGCGGCGGCGGTGTACTGGTCCAAAATAGTTTTGGCGGCTTTGCGCTGTACAATGGCACCATTCGTGAAAACGTAGCGCCTCACGGCGGCGGTGTACGAATTATCGGTTCGGGAGAAGCTTGGCAAATATTTACGATGCGCAACGGAACGATTGAAAACAACCGTGCTGTAGCGACAGGCTCAGGGCCTATGGGCGTCGGCGGCGGTGTTCATGTCCAAGGCACTCAGGCCACGATGTATAACGGCATCATTCGCAACAACCAGGCGGCCAGCGGTGGCGGCGTGCGTATATGGGGCACGGACGGATATTCTACGTTTATTATGAACGGCGGCAGCATTACAGGACATACGGTTTCCAACGATGGCGGCGGCGTGAATGTGACCAATCCTGAGGGTACGTTCCTCATGCAGGGCGGCACCATCGGCGGCACAACAGCCGCGCTCCGCAACACGGCAAGCAGCGGCGGCGGCGTAGACGTCAATGGTGGTGCGCGCTTCGTGCAAACTGCCGGCACGATTACGGGCAATAACGCCACTAATGTCGGCGGCGGTGTAAGAGTAGTAACGGAGGACAGCATTTTTGCTATGGAGGGCGGTACAATAGGCGGCGCGGCAGCCGCCAACGCTAACACAGCTGTTCACGGCGGCGGCGTAGATGTCAGTGATAGTGCGCACTTCTTGCAAGTTGCTGGCACGATTACAGGCAATAACGCCACAATGCACGGCGGCGGTGTAAGAGTAACGAATAACGGCAATTTTACTATGAACGGCGGTACAATAGGCGGCGCGGCAGCCGCCAACGCCAACACAGCTGTTCACGGCGGCGGCGTATGGACCGATAGCACATTCATTATCAACGGCACTGATGCTAAAGCCATTACAAGCAACAGAGCTAATTATGGTGGCGGTGTGTATGTGGCTCTGGCCGGACAAATGCGAATGATGCTCGATTCGAGCAACCTTGGCATTAGAAACAACAGAGCGGCGTTCGACGGCGGCGGCATCTTTACCGAAGACTATGAGTATGAGGCTAATTTGACGCTAACGGGCGGCACGGCAGTGTACTATCAAAACCTTACGCTCAACACGAATGTGGCATTCAGCGGCAACACAGCGGGCAACGGCGCATATAGTCCGCCGAACAATGCAAATATCACGACGGTGCCTAACATTCGCTGGAATTCGCTGAGTGTTCATGCAAATTCGCATCCGTTGAACAACTTTGATATCAACTATCGCAGGACCGATCCACCTCCTACAGGCATCAACTTGGGCGGAAACGGCACATGGGTGCTGCTGACGGCACTGATGGTCTTGCCTCTATCGGCATTCATCATCGTAAAAGTGGCGGTTCGTAAGCGGAGGGCAGGCCCACTGGCATGACAGAGCAAGATAACCAACAAGTAGAGAGGCCAAAGGCACAGCCGATTTCGATGTCCGATTTGCGCGCGCCCAAGGAAACGGGAAGACCGGCCGCCGCGCCGCGCCCGTCGAATTCGGTGTGGAAAGAGTTGGTGATGCTGGGCATCAAAATCGCGGTAATTCTGCTGGTAGCGGTGCTGGCACTCACGCTCATCTACGGGTTCCACCGTGTAAACGAACCCGATATGAGCCCCGCAATACGGGACGGCGATCTGGTGCTGTTCAACCGCCTGGACCGGACGTATGACATCAACGACCTGGTGGTGCTGGACTTTGAGGGGCAACGCCAAATACGGCGTGTGGTCGCGCAAGCCGGCGATGTGGTAGACATTATTGACGGCGGGTTGGTGGTCAACGGCTCGAGTGTGCAGGAGTGGGATATTTATTACGCTACGCATCGTTTCGAGGAGGGCGTAGATTTCCCGCTGGTGGTCGGCGAAGGGCAAGTATTTGTCCTGGGCGACGCACGGGAAAACGCAACAGACAGCCGAATATACGGCCCGATTTATATGCGCGATACGCTGGGCAAGGTCATCACCGTCATTCGGAATCGAAAATTTTAGCAAAAATAACGCGGATTCAACCGCTTTATTTATAAAAAACCAAAATCAAAAAAATAAATTTGGAGGGAACATAACATGTTCAAAAAGTCAAAACTTGCAATTTCACTGGCACTGGCGCTCATTATGTGCGTCGGACTCTTTGCATCGGTATCGGCGTTTGATCCGGCGGACCACCCCGGCACGCCGGCAAATCCTGCGCGGCTTGGTCTTACCAAGATCCTGAACACGCCGATCGGTACGGAAATCCCGTCAAACATGACATTCAACTTTGCGATAACACCCGTGAGCTTGGACGGCGTCCCGGTGGGTGATCCAACCTGGCCAACCGGCATCACGATGCCTGTATTGGGCACAGCCGGTGCTGTGGCTATCTCGGTAAACGATGCTCGCATGACCAACAGCGTTACTGCGCCTACCACCACGACTCGCATTATGGAAACGGGCGACTTGCTCGCCGGCATTTCTTGGCCGACAACAGGTACGTTCGTGTGGCGCGTTGTTGAATTAGACAACGTGAACCCTCACATCCTCAACCAAGACCCCGAGGTTTTGGAAGCAGTAGATTTCTCGCAGGCTCAATTCTTGATCGTTGCCCACGTTTTTGAAGACCCGATTACTGGTACTCGCTATGTACGCTTTACGTATGGTTACCGCGAGTATTATGACGACGGCACCCCCGGCAGCGGCAAAGTTCCCGGCGAACCCGGCACCCTTAATCCAGTTGGCGACCACAGCCAACTCTTCTTCACCAATCGTTACACAAGAAGATATGACTATACTCCCGATCCTGAACTTGGTCCGTTGACCATCAGCAAGACAGTAACGGGCGCCATGGGCAGCACGACGCGTGAGTTTGACTTTAGAGCTACGTTGGACATAGATCCGATGTTTACCGCGCCGTTCACCGCGCCGGCGGCATTCACCGCGTACAGAATTGCTGCGGACGGCACAACCGTTATCGGTACGGTGTATACATTTGCCAGAGGTGTTGAGCAAACTTTCCGACTCCGCCACGGTGAGCGCTTGGTGTTCCAAGACACGCCGGTAGGCACGCAATTCGTCGTGACAGAGACAGCGGTGTTCAGTTACGCCACCAGCATCTTGGTAAACGGCGTAACCATCCCCGGCCCTGCAGGTTTGACGACCGGCTTGCGCTATGTTCTTACCGGTGGCAGCACCGCGGCGTTTACCAACCACAGAGAAGCCCCGCCAATGGGCATCAACATGAGCACCTTGCCGTTCTACGGTTTGATTCTGCTTGCAGTGGGCGGCTTTGCAGTCTTTGTCGTAGTGAAAGTCCGTAAAGGCAGAAACTACAACTAATTAGGCATTCGTTTACTTACCTCGGTTATCGGCTGCCGGATAAAACCGGCAGCCGATAACCCCAAAAAAGAAGGAGCCCTATGAGCAGAGCGGAAAAAGCAGGACGGACAGCAATTAAACTGACAAATGGTGTTGTTAACATTTTTGTGTTGGTTGCTATTCTGCTGCTGCTGGCGTTTAGCAGCTATGCGATATGGGACTCCAACCAAGTCTTCAACGTGGCAGATGCCACAAACTATGCAATATTTAGACCCAGCGAAGAAGATGGAGGGGCCTCATTTGAAGAGTTGCAGGCGATCAACCCCGATGTATTTGCTTGGTTGACGGTATACGGTACCGGCATTGATTACCCTGTGGTGCAGGGTGAAGACAATATGTATTACGTCTCGCGCGATGCGCGCGGCAACCACTCTATGGCCGGCAGCATATTTCTAGACAACCGAAGCTGTCGCGATTTTACGGATTTTTCCAGCATTTTCTACGGCCACCATATGGCGCGAGGCGTCATGTTCGGCGATATTGAACATTTTGCAGACAGACGTTACTTTGACGGCCGCCAGTATGGCATGCTGTACTTCAACGGGCGGGAACACGGCTTAGAATTCTTTGCCTTTGTGCATACACATGCGAGCGACGGCGAGGTATTCCGCACAAACATCATGGAGCGAGAGCAACAGCAAGCGTATTTAGACATGCTCATTGACATGGCGATAAACACACGCGATGTGCCGGTTACAATCGACGACCGTATTGTGTTGCTGTCAACTTGCTCAAACGCTTCCACCAATGGTCGCGACATCTTAATCGGCAGAATTACCGATGAAACTTTCGATGACCCATTTTGGACAGAAGATCCGGACAGAACCAACACCATACCGATCATAGATAGATTGCCCGACTTGTGGGCGCAAGCCCCGCTGTGGGGAAAAATCGGTATCATCGCATTGCCGTGCTTATCGGCGGTGATGTTGGTCGTCTTGATATATACAAAACGTGCTAAAAAGAAACGCAATACCCACAACAAGGGAGAATAGATAATGAATCAGATACTTTCAAAAACACCAATAAGGAAACAAGCCGGAATGTTCCTTGCAATCGGGTTGGCTTTGATTTGTCTGCTGGGCGTCTTGTCTATGCCGGCAGCGAGCGCTGCCGGAACAGAGGAAGTGACGCTGACAGTACGGCAGAGTCTTGTCGCCAATGTCGGAGAGGTACCGAACCAAACCTTTACGTATCGGCTCGTGCCGTTGTCTGCAAGCAACCCCATGCCGGTGGGGAGTGGTGCAGATGGGTTTATTTTTACCGCAACGGGAACAGGCGAAACGCAAGTCGGACCGATACAATTTACGTCAGTGGGCATATTCTCATATCAACTCAGGGTTATACAGAGTTCAACGCCTCGCTATACCTACGATACGCGCATTTACTACATTGACGTGTATATTTTGAACGATACGCCCGATAATCTATCGATCTCTAATTTGACATCCATTGTTATTGTCCGCAACGAAGATGACGATAAAGTAGATGAAATCCTGTTTGAGCACCGTTATGATGCCGAGATGATAACCATTGCAGGCATAAAAACTTGGGAACATGGCAATAATCCCTTCTCCAGCCGGCCGGAGTCTATTACCGTGCACGTCATGGATGGTGAAAGAGTGGTAGCCAGCGCAGTGATTACTGAGGCCGATCACTGGATGTGGACATTTATAGTCCCGAGAAACCGCGCCGATGGCAGTGAAATTGTCTATACCTTGCGAGAGGATCCGGTTTACGGCTATGAAACAATTGTGACGGGATTTGATATTACCAACAGACATGAGAGTGTTTCAAAGCACCCTGGCTATATTTTGCTTGAGGGGCAAAAAACATGGGAACATGGAAATAATCCTGTAAACAGCCGACCGCAAAGCATTACAGTGTTGATTAAAAATGGTAGTGCCGTCGTGGAACGGGTTACCATTACGGCAGATGATGGCTGGCGTTGGGTTGCCTTTGTACCGAGGTATGACGTCGACGGAAACCCTATCCACTACACAATAAGTGAGGAAAATGTGCCTCGATACACGCTTACAGTGAATGGACTTAATCTGCACAATAGATTTGTAAGTGCGAATTTCCCTGGTGACAACCCACACACCGGTGATGATAGAAATATATTGTTTTGGTCTGTGTTGACTGCGGTTAGCTTTATCGGTTTAATTGTCATTGTATTCCGAAAGAAAAAGACAAAAGCAACTACTTAAAACAATTCCTATTATGTGGCTATGTTTTGATCCGTGAGGTTTGATTACTCCCGGTGTTCGGGCGGTGGTATCTGCATCGCCCGATGTCGGGGGGGGACTAAAAAAATGGCGCGGCAGATATGCAAAAAGAGGTTGTCGTGCAGTTTTTGGTAAGCTAAGTCAGGGTAATTCGATAAATGAAGGTGGTGTTATTATGAGGCTACAAATTTCTACAGACTATGCCGTCCGAATTTTGCGGCACTTGCATAAGAACAGCGACGAATTGCACACTGCAGCAAGTATTGCAGAATCGGTTGGGATGACGTATCATTTTTTTGCTCAGATTGCAAACCAGTTAAAGAAGAGAGGGCTGCTTGATTCTGTTCAGGGCAGAAAGGGTGGCTATCAACTGGGGCGACCGGCGCAGGACATCAGTTTATATGATGTGTTTTTGTGTGTTGAAGGGGAACTGCAAATCAGCCGTTGTTTAGGAAACGGTGGGCTTTGTGATTATGGTAAAATGAGAAAATGCAAAATGCATGGCGGGCTTCGTAGTTTGCAAGATACAGTGATTGAGGAAATGTCGAAGCTGTCTTTGATTGAGCTGGCTTCATAAATGTAAATGTCTAATGTTATAAAAGATCCGTCAACAAGCACGTTGACGGATCTTTTATAAGTAAATTGGTCACTTGCTCTCTTTAGCGTTTGATGTAGCTAAATGTCATATCGGGAAGCAGGCGGCTTGTAACGGTGAACACGCCGTCTTCAATCACATAATCCCATACATCCACAAAGCTGTCGTCGGCATCAAGGAAAAGTACGCCATCTAACGTTGCCCAATAGAATTCTTCCATAAGCCCCGGAACACCTCGCGTGCCACTGCCGTTGTTCTCAAAAGTGTAGATATATGCATCCATTGTGTCCCACGCCCATGTGCCGACTAAAGCATTATCAATTTCAGCGTCAGCCGGGATCTCGTCAAACAGTCCGCCATCTAAATCCCAGCCCCAATCGTCACCCCAGTCGAAGTCATCATCCCAATCAAAATCATCGTCCCAATCCCAGTCGTCGTCCCAGTCCCAGTTATCATCCCAGCCGAAATCGAATAAACTGTCTAACCCAATCTGTTCAAGCCATTGTTCAAATGCGTCACCAATGCCCGGATAGCCAAAAGCGTCATCAACATCAACAATCTCACCGTCTATGCGCAAATCGCCGGTGGAAGCTGTTTCAAACTTTGATACAAAGTTCATGGAAACGATTCCCGTTTCGCTGCCGAAATTGACATTGAGCTGCCGAATTGTTACTTCTAACTGTGTGCGTGAAGCATCAATATGACCGGCAATGGAGAACGAGCCATAGTCAGCAACATTGAAAGCTAAATCAAAATCGCCGTTATCGTGGTGAGTTTCCTCCAATGTCAGTGTCACTGACTCACCTTCGGCTTCAACGGTAAGGAACATGCCAGTGTTGCGGCGGCTCATGTCATGGAAACCGGCAACAATGGAGATGGGCTGGATATCTACATCCATCACACCACCCATTAAAGCGCTTATCATATCCATTAAGCCGTCTGCGTCAATCGAAATTGAAATGGCTTGGGCTTGATGGCTGCTATTAATGTATACTGAGTAATAAATACGCAGGGCATCGAGATTGATGAACCTTGTCATTGCGTCGAACTGCATCAGGATTTCGTCCAATTCGTCAAAACTTTCTCCCGACAACTCCATAAGTTCATGCAAATTTGGGCTGTTTAATACATCGCGCAGAATGCTCATTAGTTCATTGCCGTCAAAAACGGTAGTCATACGCGTTAAACGACCGTCGATGAGAGGCAATGTAGTCGTGCCGTCGTTGTAAAAGCGGCGGTTGATAGTGCTGTCGCTGATGCCAAAGAAACGCAAGACATCTTTCAAGCTGCCAGCATCGGCCAAGTTTTCCAACCACGCGATTATCTCAAGATCAGATGCGTCAAGTTCGGGTGTAGTTTGGCGCACGGCATAATCCATGCCGGGGGTGCGGAGAGTTATAGCATCGGAATCAAACAGCATTTGGAGGTCAAACGATTCGCCACCCATAGCTGCTACAAAGCGGGCAAGCATGCTGTCGTCCTCAAAATGCATAGCCAGTTCAAGGGCGAATGCGGACAACAGGGCATTGGCATCGCCGTCATCGGGGGAGATTTGCAAATCACTTAATGACATGTGTATCGTGCTGAGGTCGTCGAAGTCAAAGCCGTTGAGTATGGCATTCATGTTGTTACGCATGGTTCGTTGGGTATTTCTGACAGCATGGCCTACATATTGCGTGGGGGAGACGGTGCGCAGTATATACGGCCAGAATAATGTTGCTATAATTGCTGCCACGGCAACTAGTCCGCCGAGAGACGCCAATGCGACTTTTAAGGCTGTTTTTTTCTTGGGTGTGGGTGACACATCGAAAATAACCGGATCTTGTGAATTTGGTGCGATATTTTTGGCTTGTGCAAGTGTGTCGCCAGTCGGCACTTCCGATTGTGTGGATGCCTCAAAGGTTGGCATTGCCGGCTGTGCCGATGTCTCAGCAGGTGGGCTTTCGGGTGTAACTTCAGGCGCAGGATTCAGCCTTTCGCCACAGTTTCCGCAAAAAGGTGCTGAATCATCGCGTGATGAACCGCATTTGGTGCAAAACATGGGGGATTCCTCTCTTTCAATTAAGGGCGAACTATATTCGCTAATAATGCGTTTATTATAACACTATATGATTAAAAATGCAAGTCTAGTTTTTCCGATTGCCTGCTATTTTTGCCTTGACACTATTAAAATAATATGATACAATAATGCCAAATAATTATGTGGGGCAAAAAATGAAGCTCTTGCGGAACAAAAATGTCATTTTCTATGTGCTTGCCACCTTGGCGATGGCTGGCATGGTTTGGTTTGGTGTAAGCACCGAGATCGACTTCGGGCGCGATGCTATGCCGGGGGTCACGTGGCCGCGCGGCCGGGTAGTAGAAGTCGTTTCTGATGATACCGCGATAGACGAGTATGGTCGGCCCAGCGGGCGGCAGGACCTGTTGGTAGAAATCCTGACCGGCGAATATCGGGGCAGGATTGTTGAAGTGCAAAATATTTTATTTATTAACGCGCCTGTACATGCACAGGCAGGGCAGCGCATCGTACTTCATTTTGAGTCGTTTGAAGATGGCGGTTACTTTGCGCGAGTGCATACTTATGAACGCGCCACCGGTATCTATATCATTGTACTGCTGTTTTTCGGGCTGTTGGCAGCCGTTGGCGGTAAAGCCGGATTGCGTTCGGCGTTTGGGCTGGTGTTTACCTTTGTGGTGCTATTGTTCTTGCTTATCCCCGCCATTGTCCGCGGCGCGCCGCCGGGTCTTATGACGGTGGGATTGTCCTTAGTCATTGTTGCAGTTTCACTTATTGCGATTATGGGCTTTGAGAAAAAAACGTACGTTAGCATCGCGGGAACCACCATTGGCATCGTGATGTACGTTCTGTTTTATTTTATGGCCAGTGCGGCATTGCGCATCACCGGCTTTAACGCGGCCGATATGAGTGATGTGATAACCTTTCCCTTCCAGTCGATGGCGGGCATTTCTCAATTGTTATTTTGCGGCATTCTCATTGCGTCGCTGGGCGCAGTGATGGATATTACGGTGTCGGTGTCATCGGCAACGGCAGAGTTGAGTGCGGGCAGTCCTGATGCCGATTTTAAGACATTGTTTCGCTCCAGTATGCGCATGGCGCGTGACTGCATCGGCTCGTCGGCGAATACGCTCATCTTGGCCTTTACCGGTACATTCTTTGTCACATTGATTCTATTCCGCTTGAACAACTTTGATTATCACATGATTATTAACCGCACTGATATTGCTATAGAGGTGTTGCGCGCGCTTACGGCGTCGGCGGCCATGGTGTTGGCCGCACCTGTTACGGTACTTATCGGAGCACATGTCTATTGCGCTCGGCGCAGGGAAAAAGCGAAGTAAAACGCGTACAGTGTGCGTTTTTACATAAATTAAAGGAGAGAATAGGAGAAATCACATGAACGCAACAAGAGCAATGCAACAAATGCGGCGCGTTATGGCGCGTGTGTTGGCAGTCGCCATGGTTTTCGGACTGATGGCTACAACAGCGACAGCCACGACGATGCAAGTCGCCCCGTCATCGTCCTCGGCGATGGCACCGTTGTCGGTATATGTGCCGACAGATTATCGAAACCTCAATATGACACCGGGCGGTGATGTAACCGAAATGCGGTTTACCTGGCACTCGCAATCGACGACAGGAAGCATTCGGCTCTACGAGGCCGGCGGAACAACGCCGCTGCAAACGGTAAATTCCAGAACCCGATTGTTGCAGTCGCGTTCGGCGGATACGCCGTGGTTTCCCGGCGTGACGCAGGACTACACCGTACATCAATTGACCATTGAAGGGCTTATCGCTGACACCGATTACGAATATGTCGTCGTGGGTGCTACGTTTGAGTCAGACCGCAAAACTTTTACCACCGGCACGGATGGTGAGGAATTCAGCTTTATCGTAATGGGCGACCCGCAAATCGGTGTGGGACTTCAATCCTCTCATCGGGATTATGAAGGCTGGACAAACGCAATGGAGATTGCCGCCGAGAACACACCCGATGCCGAGTTTGTTCTGTCCGTAGGCGACCAAATCAACAGCCGCCCGTGGGTTACAACCGGCTCGGGTGACAATGAGCTGACGGCTCGGGCACGGTCACAGCATATGCATGACATTTTGTTTGCTCCGCCGGAGTTGCATAGGCTGCCTTTGCTGCCTGTCATCGGCAACCATGAGTCGGGTGCCATGAATGCCAACAATTGGTTGTGGCACTATCATTACAACAATGATTTGAGCGCTGACAACGTGCGGCGTTTGAATAACAATGTCGGTACGCAGTTTGAAATTCAGTTTGACTATTATGTGCGTTGGGGCAATACGCTGTTCTTGGTGTTGGATTCTAATGTTCGTACGGCATTGGCAGGTGCGAGATTGACATTTATTCAGAATGCTATAGCGGAAAATGCCGATGCCACATGGATTATCGCTGCATTCCATATTCCGCCGTATTCGGCGTTCCGCGCGACCGATAATGCCGAAAAGGCGGCCATTATCAACAACTGGCTGCCTACGTTAGAAGCACTTGGTGTTGACACTGTGTTGTCAGGCCACTGCCATATTTACACCCGTACACATCCGTTGAGGGCCAGTGCGCCGCATACACCTGTGTTGCAGCAAAATTGGCTGGACGCGGACGGCAACATCGTGGCAGGCACGACGCCTACCAGCGCAGTACTTAACCCCGATGGCATCACCTACTTCGCCTTTAACTCGGCGAGTGGCAGCGGCTACTACAATGCGACGGCAATGGCAAACCGACATTATATTGCCAGCTACAACCAAAACTTCCGCCGCAACTACTCTGTCGTTAACGTGACGGAACACACCATTGAAGTCGTTACCTATCAGATTGAGTATGATGATGCTTCGACGAGAACATTGGTTGACGTCTTTACCATTGTGCGCTCAGATGATGGCACAGTGCCGGCTGATGTTGACAGTTTGCGTCAAATGGAAGATGAAGAATTGGTAGGCATGGAAGCCATTGCGCCGGAAGTTCACGTCTACAATCATCACGCACCGGCAACAGTCGAAGGGCTCAGACTGCCGGCAGAACTTCAAGTAGAAACGGTAATCCGCAACAATCAGGGTGGTAACACGGCCACTATCCGTAATGCCACCGGTGAATATGGTCGGCGTGTTCGTCCGATGTTTGCCGAGATTATTTGGGATTTGGATAATATCGACTATGACCCGATGCTTGATGAGCCACAGCGATTCTTGGTACACGGCGTGATCGATTTGCCCGGCAATGTAGCAAACAGCCTTGGCTTGCCTTTAACGCTTACCATTGAAGTGACTGTTGGCGTGATTGTGCAGCCGAGCGACGGCTTCTTTGCAGACTTTGGCGACCGTTGGCGCTTCTACGGAAGAACCGGCGCCGAACTCTTTGCGGACGCATTTAACCCTGTTCGTTTTGGAAACTGGATAGGCGGCGGAGAGCACCCACACGGTGCGCCGACACCCATCGGCTTTGGTTCGCCTCGTGCGGACACCGGGCTGGTCATGGCGTCGCCCATCGGGATTGGCACGGGTGCGCATCAGCGTGGCCATGCCTCTGGTGCGATTGCGCCTGTGCACACTTTTACCTATTTCAGCCGGACATTTACTTTGGCTGACGACGTCTGTATTGCCAGCTTGGGTGATGTGCGTGGGCGGCATGAGCTGGATGACAGTATGATCTTATTCCTCAACGGCATTGAAATTTATCGCGCAAATACCGGTGGGAATATAACTGTGGGTGAGTCTGTAGATTGGAGCGCCTTTGGTGGACAACAGGCGGATGCGCAGGTGCGCTCGTTCACCATCAATGCTGATGTCAGCAATCGCGACACCGGCTTCCCGTTGCAAAACAACGGTGCGATTAGAATGCATGATGCGGCAAGCCGTACTAACTTAGAAGAGGCATTGCGCCCCAGCGTTAACGTCTTGACAGCTGTAGTGGGCAATGTGGCGAGCGACAGCAGCGACTTGTGGTTCAATCTTGAGCTCTTTGCTGAGTTTGACGATGGATGTGACTGCCCGCCGCCTGCATTGGCGACCGTTATTGTTGACGGTAGCAATGCCGATGACTCGGGTGCAGGCGGCTATGCTGCAGGCTCGACTATTACGATTCGCGCAGGCGATGCTGAGGAAGGCTATCGCTTTGTCGGTTGGACAAGTGCCGCAGGCAACATCTTTGAAGATGCCGCTGACGCGACAACAAGGATTTTCGTGACAGATGATGTCGCGGTCACAGCAAACTTTGTACCGATTACGCTGTGGGACAATGACAACAACCCCAACAGTTGGTCACGTGACTACTTAGTTGATGCCTATCACGCAGACCTTATCTCAACACGCGTGTTGGCGAGCAACATATGGCAAGAGGGCATTAATCGCCTTTACATTGCCGATTTGGGCGCACGTTTTATTGAAGCGCAAAGTGGTATGAGTATCAGCGATTTTGTTGCATCGCGTAACTCAAACACCTTGGTAGACTTCCCGGATTTTGTTGATATTGATGCCGATTATGACAGCGATGTCTATTATCTGACACGACTGAATGTTATTCAAGGTGCTGAGTCGGCGAATTGGGAAGGGCTTAAATTCCTGCCATATGCCCCCATTACTCGTCAAGAAGCGGCGGTATTGATTGGTCGTATGATGACGTTGTTTGGTGGCGAAGTACCGGCCAATGGTGTTATCGCGCAAGCCGATTTGCCGTTCCAAGACACAATACCTAGTTGGGCGCGCGGATCTGTGTATTTTTTATACAACCAAGAGCGTTCGATCATGAGCAACACGACCAGCCAAGTCCATCTCATTCCTGACCCTGACAGGCCAGGGTATTATCTGAATTATTTCTTCTCGCCGCTGATGGAGTTCCAAAGCCAGATGATGGTGATGGCAGTCATTCGTACATTGAGAGAAATCGAAATTTCCGGGCCGCAACCTCGTGAAGGAAGTGGGTTGAACTTTATTGACTTGCCGGTTCTCAATCAGCCTGTACGTACGGGCAACCCCGGCATCGGAAGCTACGTTTCGGTAACCGGTGATGCGAATGGCAGAGTCTTTATGCATGCAAACCCATACCGCAACGAATCATCTTGGCCGGATGCCGACATGATGACAACAACGCCGACACGCATTCCGCGTGCGGAATGGGCAAACTATCAATTTATGTGGGATTATACCATCTCACAGGTTTCTGCCTTTGCTTTCCGTACTACGCCTTCGCCCGGTGGCAGTGACATTAACATGGGTGTTTGGCTCACCCAGACCGGTCGTAATAACGATGTACACTTTGGCGCAGGCGGCACTGATATGCCTGCCGGACGGTACTACGGTGTTGTCAATTTAGAAGAGATGTTGAGTGCTATTCCGGCGATGAACGTTCAGCCGTATTTTACAGTTCACGGCTTGCGTGTCTTCGCGGTCGGTACGCGCGGCGCGTATAACCGTATAGACTTATTGGCCATTGAGCGTATCAACTAATCGACAGACAATTCATTAAACGGACGCCCCCTGTCATAGGCAACCTGCCTGTGACAGGGGGCGCTTTTGTGTGTAAAGCAATAAAGAGTATTAACAAAAAATGAATAAAATGAAAATAAAACCCCACAAAGCATTCGACCGACCTCGAATATTGATATATAAATTTTACCGTAAGGGAGCATCATCAATGAAAAAGTTAAAAAGAATGCTAGCGTTTTGTATGTCCATAATTTTGCTTTCAGGACAGCTATCAATGGTTGCCTATTCAAGCATTGATGGGTATACCATCATTGATGGCTCGCCTGTGCAAAGTATGCCGCCCGAGTCGTTGGCGCAGGGTGAGATTTGGACAGGAAAGTCTGTCGCTTATAATGGTGACGGAACGGCTACTGTCACGTTGTCGGCGTGGGGGCGTACATGGGATGACCCGGACGATCCGGGCACGCCTAAGCTGCCGCTTGATAGCACTCGGCCCTATGTTACTATTACTGACCACCTTGGCGAGTTTAAGCTGGTAACGACATCGATGACAAGTGGTGTGACGATTGGAGAGGGCAACACAGTGATTTGGAATGCTCATCAATATAACATTATCGGGACGGCGCCTGTGCAAGTGTCTTACGTTGTGTATTTGGATGAGGTCGAATGGAGGACAGGTTATTGGTATTCAAGCGGAATCGCTGATGTATCATTTTACCCAGTAAAAGGAAATCCTTTTTATTGGACGAAAGTAGAAACGACATATAACGCGTTTAACACGAGCGTGAACTGGAATAATGGTAACGGCATGAACAGCGGAACAATTACAGATAATATGCTCGGCATAACTATTGTGTTAGGGTCAAACACCAGCCCTGCTAACCAGAAAGCTGCCGACGCGCTGACGCAGCACTGGGCAAATAACGCTCGCATTGGGGATATGGTTTACCAGTGGCATTTGGAATGGCTTAGAGGCGGCGGACCAAAAACGCACGTCATCACTATCCGTGATCTGGAGGCATCCGGAATCGATATTATTTATGAAGTGATTTTTCCCAACCCGGGCGGCAATGCAGCTATACCCGGAGGCAGAACCCTTGTGAGCACCGAGGATTTTCACCGAGGGTTTAAGGAGGGAAATCCGGAGTATCTCTTTACTTGGGATGGAGATGCTATTGTGTGCCATTTGGATGCAGTTGTTCAAATTCAACTAGCATTGGAAGCGGCACCAACAGGCACTTTGCAGCTCAATAAAATGCTAGAGGGCTGGTTTGAGATTGATTGGGATGTCGGTGATCAAACGCCGTTTCATGCCATAATGACCAATCAAGACGGGTATTACTTAACATTTCGTGCTGAGGAAAATATCCACGAATATGCATATACCGGACTTGTTAGATCGCGAGAGCTAGCAACGGTCATAGACTTTTCAGTGGATAAACCGGCCATACTTTTAGGTGTGCCAATTCAAGCAACAGGCCTTCAAAACGCACTTCCCTTCATCTACTTTATAGAAGAAATTTTTGATATTAAGACAGATTTGGTTGAGATAACGTATAGCTTTGACGAAAAAGGAATTCAGCTGACAGAGGGTGAATTGACACAAGCTACGATCATAAACAACTATAAACATGGTATCGGGTATTTGGAAATTTATAAATTGTTTGATGGGTTCTCGACAGACTGGGGTGTAGATGATGATACCGTATTTTACGTACGTATTTGGGATGTGGATTACGGAAATTACCTCCTATTCAAGGAAAGCCCTGAGCCGGATGGAACATACTGGTGTGTGGGCAACCATATTTTCGGGCTAACAGAAGACTATCAGGGTACGCCGATGCTGGAAATCCCAATTAGCGCCAACAGTCCGGTTAAGCTATCTAACTTATGGACGTGGGGACGGTATGAGGTGCGTGAAGTTCGAATGGCAAATGACCAACCAATTGGGGCCGAATGGGGTGCATTTTGGAATGACATCAAACTTGACCGAGATCCAACTTTCAAAAATCGGGATGATGGCGTTTGGGCAGATGGCATTTGGATGGACGAGACTTGGCTGGATAACTGGGAATATGTAAAAATTATAACCGACGAGGGTGCCTGGAATGAGGACAACAATTGGACACACGGCGTTATGTATTCTGACAATAACGGCGTTCAGGAGTTGGAATTTAACGAAACGATCGTTGTCACTGCGACCAATCGCTATAAACACAGCTCTGGTAATATGACTATTATCAAAGATTTGGCTGGTCATCTGGATTGTTGGGGCATAACTAAAGATACAGTGTTCCATGCAACGGTATCAGCCGTTGGCGGCGCAGACAATCCGGGCAGTCGAAATACTTTGATATTTGAGGCAGTGCGTAGGGCATACGGTGATTATACGTATCGCAACATCGGATATATAGACGCGGCCGGAAATACTGTATTTTATATGCCTGACGATAGAGGAATCGATTTTCTGCAAGTTGTGCCGTTTGCCGCGAACGCGCCGGCGTTGGTAACCGATTTGCCTGTGGACGAAGATACGCATTATATCGTCGAAGAGTACTTTACGCCTGGAGCAATCATCGACCATATTACCACAAGCTATACTTTTAACAACGGCGCAATCGTCTCGCCCGGCGGCATTAAAATATCTGCTGATGAGGCGAGCAGCCTTGTTGTGCGTGTTATCAATGAATACGCGCATGGCGAGGGCAATCTAATTGTTGTAAAAGAGTTGGACGGCTTCCCCGAAGACTGGGGTGTGGATGAATTTACCGAGTTTTATGCCGGCGTTCGAATAGAGGGTACGCAGGAATATATGCACTTCTCGTTAGAAGCCGATGATCGCTATCAATATAGACCGGCAGATGAAGCATATAATGGTAACTTGTTTCAGTTTATTCCGTTCAGCGCGGCAAGGTCAACGGTTATAACCGGCCTCAACTCTCATTTTAACTATGTCGTGGATGAATTTTGCGCCAATGGCCGTGATATAGGTGATATTTTCTCTGTTGGGTTTGAAGTATCAATCAGCTATTTTACAGAGAACTTTGTCAATGGCGGCAACATAGTTGCGACCGTAACAAATCGTTTTGAGCATGGTGTGGGCACCCTCCGCGTAGAGAAACGTTTGGTCAATCAGCCAGATAGCGTAGACGAAGACACTATGTTCTACGCAATTGTCAGGGATGCGACCGATGTGAACGACCTAATTTGGATTTTGCTTGACGAGGAAGAAAATATTTGGCACTGCGTAGGAAATGACATTGATTGGATTAGTGAAAATGTAACGGCACCAATTTATGACAGGATTGGCTTTAGTGTGAGTAAGCCTGCTACCTTGACAAATCTATGGTCAGGTCGTGTGTATGTGGTTTCAGAGTTGGATGATGATATCACCTTTGTAGCCTCATATCAGCAACCTGGAGTCATGTGGAATGGCGATGAGTTAACAGCTGTCGTGACGAACGAGTGGGCTAAGTTCCATCAAAACCCTGATATGTTTAAGGTGTTTTATGATGGCAACGGACATACAGATGGCATTGAGCCCGAAGACCCTTGGGAATATCCTGAAGAATACGCTTGGGTTATGATACTTGAAGAGGGAGATTTGGCAAAAGACGAGCATATTTTCATCGGTTGGAACACACAAATCGATGGCAGGGGCGATATGTATCAATCGGACGACTTGTTTACTATGCCGGCTCACGACGTAACATTCTATGCGCAATGGGAGCCTATTACTGTTCCGCTGCCAACGTACAGGGTATTCTATGACGGCAATGGAAACACAGATGGCATTGCACCGACGGATGACACTGACTATCTTGAAAATCAAACGACTATCATAATGGGTAAAAGCACACTGGTAAAAGATGAACATAATTTCATCGGTTGGACAACTGACGATAACGGTGAGGGTACTCTATATCAAGCAGGTGACGAATATATCATGCCGGCAATGGATGTTACATTTTATGCTCAGTGGAGAAAGCCTAATATTTTGCCTCCGCCGAGTGAGCCTCCGCCGAGTGAGCCTCCGCCGAGTGAGCCTCCGCCGAGTGAGCCTCCGCCGAGTGAG